>DASXLF010000618.1:0-3035 GCA_036496405.1 Steroidobacteraceae bacterium
ACCGAGGTACACGAACTGCGCGATAGCAAAAGCCGGCCCGGCAATGGCATCGTCATCTTCATCCATCGCGCCTACAACCAACGCGATGAGCTGGTGGGTACCTGCAAGCGATCCGCGCTCATGCTGCGCCAGCCCAAGTGAGCCACCTCATGCGCTCGCTGCTGTTTGTGCCAGCCGACAGCGATCGCAAGCTGGCAAAAGCCGCCGCTGCCGGCGCCGATGGCCTGATCCTCGATCTCGAGGATTCGGTATTGCCGGAACGCAAGCCCCATGCGCGCGAGCGCGCGGCGCAGTACCTGGGCGACTCGAGCGAGCGTGCCGCCGTGTGGGTACGCGTCAATGATCGCCTGAGCGGCGAGCTGCTGCGGGACCTGGCGGCCATCGTGCCGGCGCGCCCTGCCGGGATCGTGCTGCCCAAGATCCTGGGGCCGCACGACATCGAAGCGGTGGCGCATTATCTTGAGGCGCTCGAGGTCTCGCATGACGTCGAGCCGGGCTCGATCGCAATGCTGGCGCTGGTGACCGAGACCCCGGCGGCGCTGTTGCGGATGCCGCAACTGTTGGAACTCGAGTGCGAGCGGCTGCGCGGAATTTCCTGGGGTGCGGAAGACCTGAGCGCCGCGCTCGGTGCCGGCGATCCGCGCACCGACGGCGGTGCCTGGCGCGCCACCTACGAACACGCGCGCATCCAATGCCTGCTCGCGGCCCACGCGCTGGCGATCGAGGCCATCGACAGCGTCTACGTCAACTATCGCGACCCGGACGGCCTGCGCCAGGCGTGCGAGCAATCGCGCCACGACGGGTTCACCGGCCGCCTGGCGATTCATCCCGACCAGGTGCCGGTTATCAATGCCGCCTTCACGCCCAGTGAATCCGAGCGTGTGCTGGCGCAACGCATTGTCGCCGCCTTTGGCAACGTCGCCGGCGCCGGGACTATTTCGCTGGACGGCAAAATGTACGACCTGCCCCACCTCAAGGCGGCGCGGCGATTGCTGGGCCTGCAAGGCCTGTAGGAGAACCGCGTTTGAGTACCGCAATCAGTCCGCTGGCTGGCAAACCGGCCACGAGCGCGGCTCTGACCGATATCCCAAAGCTGCTCGCCGATTACGTCGCGTTGCAGCCGGATGCGGCTCAGCCCGCGCAGCGCGTGGCCTTTGGCACCTCCGGTCACCGGGGCAGCTCGTTCGAGCGCAGCTTCAACGAATGGCATGTACTGGCCATCACTCAGAGCATCTGCGAATACCGGGCGCAACAGGGTATCGACGGTCCGCTGTTCATCGGTGTCGACACCCATGCCTTGTCGCAACCGGCATTCCGCAGCGCCCTGGAAGTGCTGGCCGCTAATGGCGTACAGACGCTGATATCCGCTGGCGGCGAGTACACGCCCACGCCCGCGCTGTCGCACGCCATCCTGGTCTACAACCGGGGACGCGAGAGTCACCTCGCGGACGGCATCGTGGTCACTCCCTCGCACAATCCTCCAGCCGATGGTGGTTTCAAATACAACCCGCCTAACGGCGGCCCGGCCGACACTGCCATTACCGGCTGGATCGAGAAGCGCGCCAACGCGCTGCTCGAAGCGCACATCAAACCGGTGCGGCGCCTGCCCTTCGAGCAGGCGGTGCGTGCGGCCACCACTCACGAGCACGACTTCCTCGACCATTACGTTGCCGATCTGGGCAACGTGCTCGATCTCACGGTCATCCGTGATGCCGGCATTCGCATGGGTGTGGACCCACTCGGTGGCGCCGGCGTGCACTACTGGCCACGAATAGCCGAGCGCTACCGATTGCAGCTCGATGTCGTGAATCAGAAGATCGATCCGACTTTCAGCTTCATGACGCTGGATTGGGACGGCCGCATCCGCATGGATCCCTCGTCCGCCTGGGCCATGAAGCCTCTGCTGGCTCTCAAGGACCGATACGACATCGCCTTCGGCTGCGACACCGACCATGACCGCCACGGCATCGTCACGCCGAGCGCCGGATTGCTGCCGACCAATCACTATCTGAGTGTCGCCATCGACTATCTGTTTCGCCAGCGGCTGGGCTGGAATCGCAGCGCCGCTGTGGGCAAGACCGTGGTCAGCAGCACCATGATCGATCGCGTCACGGCGCGCCTGGAACGCCGATTGTTTGAAGTTCCGGTAGGCTTCAAATGGTTCGTCGATGGCCTGCTCGATGGCAGCCTCGGGTTTGTCGGCGAAGAAAGTGCCGGCGCCAGCTTCCTGCGCCTCGACGGCAGCGTCTGGACCACGGACAAGGACGGCATCGTACCGGCATTGCTGTCAGCGGAGATCACAGCCCGTATCGGTCGCGACCCGGGCGAGCTGTATGCGGCTTTGGCCCGCGAATTCGGCGATCCCTGTTCCAGTCGGGTCGATGCCCCCGCGACGCCGGCACAGAAGAAGCGGCTCTCCAAGCTTTCCCCCGCTCAGCTCAAAAGCACACAGCTTGCCGGCGAAAAGATCGAGCACGTGCTCGATCATGCGCCGGGAAACGGCGCCGCCATCGGCGGTATCAAGGTTATCGCCGCCGGCGGCTGGTTTGCGGCCCGCCCCTCGGGCACCGAGAACATCTACAAGATCTACGGCGAGAGTTTTCGCGGGCCGCAGCACCTGCGTGATGTCCTCAAGGAGGCGCAGGCCATCGTGGACGCGGCGTTGGCGGCATCTTAATGCAGCTTGATATCAAGGATTTTCGAGTGCCCGAGGGCGCGGACGTCAAGCTGCGCAAGTGGCCCACGGACATCAAGCCGCTGTATTCATCCAAGCATCAGTACCAGAAGCTGCTCGATGAGCACGTCGAGCAATTGAGTGCGCAGCAACAGCTGCTGTATGCCTCGAACTCACACGCCATACTGCTGATCTTCCAGGCCATGGACGCGGCCGGTAAGGACGGTGTGATCAAGCACGTCATGTCGGGCGTGAATCCCCAGGGCTGCCAGGTGTTCAGCTACAAGCATCCCAGTCCGACCGAGTTGCAGCATGACTTCCTGTGGCGCACGACCCGGGATCTCCCGGAGCGCGGACGCAT
>DASXLF010000619.1:0-10264 GCA_036496405.1 Steroidobacteraceae bacterium
GAATTGAAAGCTGGCGGTGCCATTGAAGAATCGTTGGTACAGCGGCACGCATGCCGCCAAGGTCAGCAGCGAGGTCGCGAGCGCCGCCCAGCGCGCCAGCCGCGCGCGCCGATCCCCTATGGCCAGCGTCACGATGCCGCCCAGTATGGGCAGCCAGATCACGACCGATAGCAAGCCGATTCCCTGCATGCCGGTCTAGATCCGACTCAGGAACCAGCCCAGCAACAGCGCCAGGCCGATGATCATCCAGAAGGCATACGAGTACAGAAATCCGCTCTGCAATTGCCGCGTCACCACCGACAGCCAGTTCACCAGCCCTGCGGTGCCGTTGACCATGGCGCCGTCGATCAGCGCCTGATCGCCGCCGCGCCAGAACGCAATACCCAGGCCGCGAGCCAGCGGCGCCAGCACCTTCTCGTTGAACCAGTCAAAGTAGTACTTGTTTACCAGTATCCGGTACAGCCCGGCGAAGCGCGCCTGCAGCTCATCCGCCAATTGCGGCCGCCGCAGCACCAACACCCAAGCGGTGAGCACACCGAGCGCGGCCAGCCACGCCGGTGCCGACAGTACACTGCGCAGCGCAAATACGAATGCACCGGGCCACTCCGCCCCGAGTTCGGCCACGACGTCATGATTTTCCAGCACGCGGATGGCGTTGCCGAAGTAGCCGCCGAACAGTATGGGCTGCACGGTCAGGTAGCCGATGACCAGCGACGGGATCGCTAGCGCCACCAGCGGCCCCTTCATGTCCCAGCCCACATCGTGGAAGTGCTCCTGGGCGTGATGATCGAGCCGCTCCTTGCCGTGGAAGGTCATGAACATCATGCGGAAGGTGTAGAGCGCGGTCACGAATACGCCCAGCAGCAGGCACCAGTAGGCATAACCGGAGCCGAAGCGATGCGCAGCGTGTACCGCATCGATCAGCGCGTCCTTGGAGTAGAATCCGGAAAAGAACGGCGTGCCGATGAGCGCCAGGGCGCCGATCAGGCAGGTCCAATAGGTCACCGGCATGCGATGGCGCAGCCCGCCCATTTTGCGCATGTCCTGCTCGTGATGCATGGCGATGATCACGGCACCGGCCGCCAGGAACAGCAGCGCCTTGAAGAAGGCGTGCGTCATGAGATGGAAGATCGCCGCGCTGTAGGCCGATGCGCCCAATGCCGCGGTCATATAGCCCAGCTGCGACAGGGTCGAATAGGCGATCACGCGCTTGATGTCGTTGTTGACGATACCGAGGAAGCCCATAAATAAGGCCGTGGTGGCGCCGATGATCATCACGAACGACAGCGCCGCATCCGAATACTCGAACAGCGGTGACATGCGCGCCACCATGAAGATACCGGCGGTGACCATGGTGGCGGCGTGGATCAGCGCCGAGATGGGGGTCGGACCTTCCATGGAATCCGGCAGCCACACATGCAGCGGCACCTGCGCCGATTTACCCATGGCGCCGACAAACAGACAGATGCAGATCACCGTCAGCGCCGACCAGGAGTGACCGTGAAACAAAATCATGCTCTTGCCGGCAATCGCCGGCGCCATGCCGAAGGCGTTGCCGTAATCCAGCGAGCCGGTGTAATACAGCACCCCGGCGATACCCAGCACGAAGCCGAAATCGCCGACGCGATTGACCAGGAAGGCCTTGAGGCTGGCGAAGATGGCGCTCGGACGTGTGTACCAGAAGCCGATCAGCAGATACGACACCACGCCCACCGCTTCCCAGCCAAAGAACAGCTGCATGAAATTGTTCGCCATCACCAGCATGAGCATGGAAAAGGTGAACAGCGAGATGTAGGCAAAGAAGCGCTGGTAGCCCGGGTCGTCGCTCATATAGCCGACGGTGTAGACGTGCACGCACAGCGACACGAACGTGACCACCACCATCATCAGCGCCGTCATGCGGTCGACCAGGAAGCCCACCTGCATGTGTACCCCGTCGCTGACGAGCCACGTGTACACCGTGCCCTGATAGTCGGGCACGTGATCGATGAGCAGCTGCTTGAGTACCCACAGCGACAGCAGGCAGGAGATGGCCACCGCCCCGATGGTGACCGAGGCCGCGCCCTGCCGGCCGATCTGCCGGCCGGCAAGTCCTGCCAGCAGCGCCGCGATCAGCGGCAGCATGGGCACGGCGAGCAGCAAGGTCGGGTTCATGTCAGCCCTTCAGCCGGTCGAGTTCTTCGACACTGATGGTGCGCCGCTCTCGGAACAGCACCACCAGTATCGCCAGTCCGATGGCTGACTCGGCCGCGGCCACGGTGAGCACGAAGAACACAAAGATCTGTCCGTCGAGCTGCCCCAGGTAACGCGAGAAGGCCACGAAATTGAAATTCGCGGCCAGCAGCAGCAGCTCGATGCACATGAGCAGCAGCAGCACGTTCTTGCGATTGAGGAAAATGCCGGCCACCGACAGCGCGAACAGGATCGCCGACAAGGTGAGCATGTGCGCCAGGGTGATCACTGGCGCGACTCGGAGTCCATCTTGACGATACGGACGCGCTCGCTCGCCTTGGCCGCCACCTGCTTGCCGATGTCCTGTATTTTATGTCCCGGGCGGTGCCGCAAGGTGAGCGTGATCGCGGCCACCATGGCCACCAGCAGCAGCATGGCGGCAATCTCCAGCGGGTAGGCGTACTTGCTGTACAGCAGCGCCCCAAGTTCCTGCGTGTTGCTGTATCCGGCCGGCAGCGGCGGCGCCCCGCGCGTGACGTCGATTCCCATCCGCTTGGTGAGCACCACGCCGGCCACCTCGAGCACCACCACGGCGGCCGTGATCCAGCCCAACCAGGCATAGCGCGTGAAGCCGCTGCGCAGCTCCTCGAGATCGATGTCCAGCATCATGACCACGAACAGGAACAGCACCATGACCGCGCCCACGTACACCAGCACCAGCACGATTGCCAGGAACTCGGCCTCGATCAGCAGCCACAGCACCGCGCTGGTGAAGAAGCACAGCACCAGGCTCAGCGCCGCGTGCACCGGATTGCGCGACAGGATCACGCCCAGGCTGGAGGCCACCAGGATGATCGCGAAGGCGTAAAACAGGATCAGCGGCAACACGGCAATCCTTTAGCGGTAACGCGCATCCGCGCCCTTGTCGGCGCTGATCATGGCCTCATAGCGATCGCCCACCGCGAGCAGCTTGTCCTTGCTCATGATGTTTTCACCGCGATGCTCCATATGGTATTCATGAATGCGCGTCTCGACGATGGCATCCACCGGGCAGGCCTCCTCGCAGAAGCCGCAGTAAATGCACTTGAACAGATCGATGTCGTAGCGCGTGGTACGTCGCGTGCCGTCGGCCGCCACGTCCGAATCGATGGTGATGGCCAGCGCCGGACACACTGCCTCGCACAGTTTGCAGGCGATGCAACGCTCCTCGCCGTTGGGGTAGCGACGCAAGGCATGCAGGCCACGAAAGCGCACCGACTGCGGCGTCTTCTCTTCCGGGTACTGCACCGTCACCTTGCGCCGGAACAGCGAGCGCGCGGTCACCGCCAGACCTTGCAGCAGCTCGATCAGCAGAAACGTTTTGACGGGATTGGCAATGGCCATGGAGTTCTCGTTGATGAATGGCGCTAGCGGTTCCAGGGACCCACGTGCCAGCGCAGCAGTGCGGCCTCCACCACGATCCACACCAGCGTCACCGGGATCAGTATTTTCCAGCCTAGGCGCATGATCTGGTCATAGCGGTAACGCGGAAAGGTGGCGCGCAGCCACAGAAACACGCACAGCAGCAGAAAAATCTTGAGCACCAGCCAGTGGGTACCGGGCACGCCCAGCAGCGAGTGGCCGACGATTGGATAGCCCTCGAACGGGCTGAGCCAGCCGCCCAGGAAAAACACCGCCGTGAGCCC
This sequence comes from Steroidobacteraceae bacterium, assembly GCA_036496405.1. Classification (GTDB taxonomy): domain Bacteria; phylum Pseudomonadota; class Gammaproteobacteria; order Steroidobacterales; family Steroidobacteraceae; genus FEN-1191. Next base: position 3,858 of record DASXLF010000619.1, read on the forward strand.
GGAGATCAAAATCATGTTGGCGTATTCGGCCAGGAAGAACAGCGCGAAGGCGATGCCCGAGTATTCGACGTGGAAGCCGGCCACGATTTCCGATTCGCCTTCGGCGACATCGAACGGCGCGCGGTTGGTCTCGGCAATGCCGGAGATGAAGTACACCATCGCCATCGGAAACAGCCAGAACCAGTTCCAGGCCAGGACGCCGCCGTGCTGGCGCGTGACGATGGTCCCGAGGTTGAGACTGCCCGAGGCCATGAGCACGCCCACGAGCGCGAATCCCATGGCGATCTCGTACGCCACCATCTGCGCCGCCGAGCGCATGGCGCCCAGGAAGGCATACTTGGAGTTCGACGACCAGCCGGCCAGGATCACGCCGTATACGCCCATGGAGCTCAGCGACAGGGCGTACAGCAATCCGGCATCGACGTTCGCGATCGCATAGTTGGGCGCAATCGGCACCACCGCCCAGGTGGCGAACGCAGGGATCAAGGTGATGGCCGGCGCCAGCGTGAACAGCACCTTGTTGGCGCGCGCCGGCACCACCACTTCCTTGATCAGCAGTTTGATCACGTCGGCGAACGGCTGGCCGAATCCGGCCGCGAAACCAAACAGGGTCACACGATTGGGACCCATGCGCATCTGCATCCAGCCGATGAGCTTGCGCTCCCACAAGGTCAGGTAGGCCACCGAAAGAATCAGCACCACGGTCAGGATCACGCTGACCACGGTGGAGTGCACGTACGCGGGCAGCCCCTGCCAGGTATGGCTCAGTGCGTTCACGGCGCGGCTCCGGCATACACCTGGCTGGCGGCGCGGCCGTCGGCGGTGCGGTGCAAGGAGCCCGCGCGGCGCAGCACCGGATCGATCTGGTACATGGCCAGGTCGAGCACCGGCTCGCTGCCTGCCGCCGCCCAGGTCGTGGCAGTCGCGGGCGCAGCCGCCGCTGGCGCCGCATCAGTGCGCGCCTTGAGCTCATCGCGCACGGCTTCCGAGGACTGGTAATCGAATGCCGGCAGATCCAGCAGGTTGCCCAGCACGCGCAGTATCTTCCACGCCGGTCGTGCGCTGCCCAGCGGCGCCACTGCCCCGGCCTGGCTCTGCCAGCGCCCTTCCAAATTGACGTACGTGCCCGAGCTCTCGGCGAACGCGCCGGCGGGCAGCAGCACCTGGGCGACGCGCAGCATCTCGGCGCTCGCATAGGCGCTGACCGCCACCACATGCCGCGACTGGGCCAGCACCTCGAGTGCGCCGCTGAGAGCGGCATCGGCCCAGGGCTCACAGTGCAATAGGAGATAACCCGAGAGTGTGCGCTCGAGCATGGCGCGCGCATCCAGGCCCGCGGCAACCCGCAGGGCAGCGCCAGCGGCGCGATGCGGCAGCACGCCCGCCAGGTGCGCGCCGGCCGCATTGCCGCCTTCGGCCAGTTCACCAAACGTGGCGCCGGTCGTTGCCGCCAGCGCCCGCGCCAGCGCGCGCACTTCGCTGAAGCGGCTGCTGCGCGCACTCAGGGCACCGAGCCATATGGCGCGTCGCGCTCCACTGGCCAGCGCCTGCGCCACGGCGCGGTGCTCATCGGTGACGTTCACACCCTGAAGCAACGAGCGCAGCGCCGCGGGCGGCGCACCGTCTCCCAATGCCGCGCGCAGTACCGCCGCCAGGGCGCTGACCTCACCGGCGCCGCCACTGACCTGATAACCGGCCACCGGAAACAGATAATCGAAGCGCGCCGGATTGATGAAAAAAATCTTTGCCCCGCGCAAAGTGGCCTTGCGCACGCGATGCGCCAGTATCGGCACCTCGTGGCGCAGGTTGGAGCCGATCACCAGCAACGCATCGAGCTCATCGATGGCCGCTATTGAGTGCCCCAGCCCCGGCACGGGCGCGTCGCCCGCCTGATCGCGAAAGTCACGCCGACGCAGCCGGTGATCGAGATTGGCGCTGCCCAGGCCATCGGCCAGACGCGCCAGCAGGTACAGCTCCTCGAGCGTGCTGGACGGATGTGCCAGCAGCCCCAGGCCTTCGGGCGCCGCGGCCGCATCCTTCAGGTGGCGCACCGCCGCTTCCAGCCCCTGGTCCCAATCCACTTGCCGCCAGCTGCCATCGGCCTGGCGCACTTGCGGCTGCAGCAGCCGGTCATCGCTGTAGAGCCCTTCGTAGCTGAAGCGGTCGCGATCGGCGATCCAGGTCTCGTTGATTTCCTCGCACTCGCGCGGCACCACACGCATCAACCGCCCGCGCAGCACGTGGCCGAAGATCTGCGTGCCCACGCCATCATGGGGAGAGATCAATGGATATTGCGTCATCTCCCAGCCGCGGCCGCGATAACGGAACGGCTTGCTGTTGAGCGCGCCCACCGGACACAGATCGATGATGTTGCCCGAGAGTTCATGATCGACACTGCGCTCCACGTAGGTGCCGATCTCCATGTGCTCGCCGCGCCCGGTGGCGCCCATCTCCTGAATGCCGGCGATATCGGCGCCGAAGCGTATGCAGCGCGTGCAGTGAATGCAGCGCGTCATGTCCGTGGACACCAGCGGTCCCAGGTTCTTGTCCTTGACCACGCGCTTGCGTTCCACGAAGCGCGACACGTCGCGGCCGAACCCCAGCGCCAGGTCCTGCAGCTCGCACTCCCCGCCCTGATCGCAGATCGGGCAGTCGAGCGGATGATTGATCAGCAGGAATTCCATGGTCGCGCGTTGCGCGCCGATGGCCTTAACCGAATGAGTGAAGATCTTCATGCCTTCGGCCACTGGCGTGGCGCAGGCGGGCAAAGGCTTGGGCGCCTTCTCCACCTCCACCAGGCACATGCGGCAGTTGGCCGCGATCGGCAGCTTGTCGTGATAGCAGAATCGCGGGATGTAAATGCCCTCGCGATCGGTCACGCGCATGATCAGCTCATTCTTGCGCGCCTTGAGGGCGACGCCATTGACCTCGATGTTGACCTGATCGTCGCTCATGCCGCGGCGCGCTCCGCGTTGACGATGCTGCGGCCGCCGTGATCGACCATGTACTCGAACTCCGGCCGGAAATGTTTCAGGAAGCTCTGTATCGGCCAGGCGGCGGCATCACCCAGACCGCAGATGGTGTGGCCCTCGATCCGGTTGGCGACATCCAGCAGCAGATGCAGATCATCGCGCTTGGCCTGGCCGGCGAGAATGCGTTTTAGTGTGCGGTTGAGCCAGCCGGTGCCCTCGCGGCACGGCGTGCACTGGCCGCAGGACTCGGACATGTAGAAGCGCGACAGGCGCTCGAGCACGCGCACCATGCACGTGCTCTCATCCATCACGATCACCGCCGCCGAGCCGATGCCGGAGCCGGCCGCCTTGAGCGAGTCGTAGTCCATGTTGATCTTGAGCATGGTCGCGGCCGGCACCACCGGCACCGATGAGCCCCCCGGAATCACCGCCTTGAGCGCACGCCCTTCCAGCATGCCGCCCGCCATGGCCAGCAGATCGGCGAACGGAATGCCCAGCGGCACTTCGAAATTCCCCGGCGTGTTGACGTGGCCGGACACCGAGAAGATGGCCGTGCCACCGGAATTCTTGGGTCCCAGATCGGCGAACCACTGCGAGCCCTTGCGCATGATGGTCGGCACCGAGGCATAGCTCTGGGTGTTGTTGATGGTGGTGGGCATGCCGTACAACCCGAATGCCGCCGGGAACGGCGGCTTGAAGCGCGGCTTGCCGGTCTTGCCTTCCAGCGAATCCAGCAGCGCGGTCTCCTCGCCGCAGATGTAGGCCCCGGCACCGACAAAGGTGTGCAGATCGAAGTCCACGCCCGAGCCCAGGATGTTCTTGCCGAGCAATCCCGCCGCATACGCTTCCGCGAGTGCCGCCTCGAAACGCGGCACCGGCTCGGCCAGAAATTCGCCGCGAATGTAGTTGTAGCCCACGGTGGCGTTCATGCTGTAGCCGCCGATGGCCAGCCCCTCGATGAGCGAGTGCGGGTTGTAGCGCAGAATGTCGCGGTCGTGGCAGGTGCCCGGCTCGCTCTCGTCGGAATTGCACACCGCGTACTTCTGCATGGGCGCGGTGCGCGGCATGAAGCTCCATTTCACGCCCACGGGAAAAGCGGCGCCGCCGCGGCCGCGCAGTCCCGAGGCCTTGATGGTGTCGATGATCTTCTCGCGCGGAGTCTTCTCGGCCAGGATTTTCTTCCACGCCTCGTAGCCGCCGATGCGGGCGTAGGTCTCGAGTGTCCAGGGGCGCTCGTACTGCAGGGGCTCGAAGCAGGTCAGGTTGAGCTTGTCGTCCCAGGCACTCATTTCAACTCCGCCAGAATCTGATCCACCTTCTCGGGGGTCAGATGTTCATGATAGACGTGATCCACCATCATCATCGGCGCCCCGGTGCAGGCCGCGAGACACTCTTCTTCGCGCTTGAGGTAGATGCGTCCGTCGGCGGTGCTCTGCCCGAGCCGCACGCCGAGCTTCTTCTCCACATGGGCGACGATGTCCTCGCCGCCGCGCAGCATGCAGGAGATGTTGGTGCACACGCTGACGTGATGCCGGCCGCAGGGCTGGGTCTCGAACATGGAGTAGAAGCTCCCCACCTCGTACACCTGGATTGGCGGCAGCTGCAGGTACTCGGCGATCGCATCCATGAGTTCCGGCGTCAGATAACCCTGGTTCTGCTCCTGTGCCGCGCGCAGGGCAGAGATCACGGCCGAGCGTTGTCGCCCCGGAGGAAATTTCGCCACCCAGTGATCGATCTCCTGGCGCGTGTGTTCGGACAGCAGCGCCGCCTTGCCCAACTGCCTGCTCATCAGCGATCGATCTCCCCGAACACGATGTCCTGCGTACCGATGACTGCCACTACGTCGGCCAGCATGTGTCCGCGCACCATCTCCCCGAGCGCGGCCAGATGCGCGAATCCCGGTGCCCGGCACTTGAGGCGATAGGGCTTGTTGGCGCCGTCCGACACCAGGAACACGCCAAACTCGCCCTTGGGCGCCTCGACGCAGGCGTAGGTTTCCCCTTCGGGTACGCAATAACCCTCGGCCATGAATTTGAAATGATGAATCAGCGACTCCATGTCGCCCTTCATGTGCTCGCGGCTGGGCGCGCGCACCTTCCGGTCATCGACCATGACCGGACCCGGATGGATGCGCAGCCAGTCCACGCATTGCTTGACGATGCGGTTGGACTGGCGCATCTCCTCGATGCGCACCAGGTAACGGTCGTAGCAGTCGCCGTGCACGCCCACGGGAATGTCGAAGTCCAGCTGCGTATACACCTCGTACGGCTGCTTGCGGCGCAGATCCCATTCCACGCCTGAACCGCGCAGCATGGGGCCTGAAAATCCCAATTGCATGGCCCGTTCCGGTCCCACCACGCCGATGTTGACGGTGCGCTGCTTCCAGATGCGATTGTCGGTCAGCAAGGTCTCGTATTCGTCGACACAGGCGGGGAACTTGACCGTGAAGGCGTCGATGAAATCCAGCAGCGAGCCGGCGCGCGCCTGATTCAGGCGATCGGCATCCTTCTGGCTGCGCCAGCGCGAGGCGAAATATTTCGGCATGGCCTCGGGCAAATCCCGGTACACCCCGCCCGGACGATAGTAGGTGGCGTGCATGCGCGTACCCGAGACCGCCTCGTAACAGTCCATGAGGTCTTCGCGCTCGCGAAAGCAGAACAGGAACACGGTCATGGCGCCGATATCAAGGCCGTGCGCACCCAGCCACATGAGATGATTGAGGATGCGCGTGATCTCATCGAACATGACCCGGATGTATTGCGCGCGCACCGGCGGCTGTATTCCTAAGAGCCGCTCGATCGCCAGCACGTAGGCGTGCTCGTTGCACATCATCGACACGTAGTCGAGCCGGTCCATGTAGCCGATGGACTGGTTGAAGGGCTTGGATTCGGCCAGCTTCTCGGTCGCCCGGTGCAACAGGCCGATGTGCGGATCGGCCTTCTGGATCACCTCGCCGTCCATCTCCAGCACCAGCCGCAGCACGCCGTGCGCGGCCGGATGCTGCGGCCCGAAATTCAGGGTCAGGTTGCGGATCTCAGGCATTACTCGGCCTTGCGCTCCAGGTCATGCAGCGCCGGGTCGTAGCGGTTGTCGTGCCGGATGACGCGCGGCACCAGCGTGCGCGGTTCGATGCTCACGGGGGCATACACCACGCGCTTGAGCTGCGGATCGTAATGCACCTCGACATTGCCGATCAGCGGAAAATCCTTGCGGAACGGATGGCCGATGAAGCCGTAGTCGGTCAGCAGACGGCGCAGGTCCGGGTGTCCGGCGAACAGAATGCCGAACAGGTCGAACGCCTCGCGCTCGAACCAGTCGGCGCTGGCCCAGACCGCGGTCAGCGAATCCATCACCGGATCCTCGATCTCCTCGCACCACACGCGCAGCCGCAGGCGCTGATTGTGCGTCACCGACAGCAACTGCGAAACCACGGCG
>DASXLF010000620.1:0-1550 GCA_036496405.1 Steroidobacteraceae bacterium
CCTGCCGATTGGTTCGAGGTGGAAGGTGCGGCGGCTGGCGGCGGGGTTTGGGGTGCGGTCGATCAGGCGCACGCAACCCAGAACAGCGCTGCGCCGCAGGCCGGCACGCCCCATCGGCGAGCGCCCCGCAAGGCAGCAGCAAAAGAACCTGCGCCGCAGGAACGCGGAACGCCGCCAACCGATCCGCCTGATACCGCAGCGCAGGGCGATACGGGCCAGAAGCCGCCGCCGGCCGCGTCCACAGGGACGCAGCGCGAAGCAGGATCGCCTGCGGTGTCCGAGGCCAGAGGTGATGGTCCTGCCGCGCCTCCGGCGGCTTCTTCCAAAACGTCCGCCAGCGCCGGTGAAACCCGAACTTCGCAAACCGGGGCAGCAGTGGGGCCGTCGGCACCGGAGGCGAAGCAGATTCAACCTGAGTCCTCCGGTGCCCCCTTTGCCGCTTGGCTGATCGACGGCGACGGCGTGGCGATCGACGGGACCGAGGATTTCACCGACCCGGTTGAGTTCGCCAAAGCCTATGCCAAGGCTTACGCCGATATGTTCCCGCCGGAACGCAAACCATTCGAGCGGGCCAACGCCGAGTCGCTGACCGCTGCGCGTGAACTTAGCCCTTATGCCGTCGAGGAGGTGCTTAACCCGCCGAAGGTGCAGCCAGCGGCCGAGACGCAACAGCAGTCGGCCATGGCAAACGAATTGCCGTTGGACGCGCCACACGACATGGCATTGATCCCGAAGCCAACCAAACCAACTCGTGCCGCCTTCGTGGTATTCAATGAGGCGCTGAAGGCGAAGGCTGCGACCGCGACCGAACTGCAGCTCGGCCATATTCAGGCGGTCAATACCGGGACCATCAACGGCATGCCGAACGCTTACCGGTTGGACGCGATTGGCATCCTTGAGGCCCGGCGCAAGGAACTCACTGCGTCGGCAGCAGGGAAAGGCAACGGCAGCGCGGCACCGAACATTGTCGAGGATCTGCGCGGCGACGTGCTGTCGCTGACCAGCGCCGAGAGTGTGACCACCTGGTTGGCGATGCCGCGGATCAAAACGCTGATTGCGAATGTGCTGGCGACCGACCCTCCTGGCTGGGTGCGGGTCATGAGCGCCGCGAATAGCGCCTACGTGCGCATGCGCGTGGAGGGTTGTGAGACGCTTGAGGCCTTCCAGGCGTTGGACGGCGACTCGATGGTTGACGGCGCTGTCGGGTGGCTAAATCAGAATGACGCGACTGAGTACGCTGCCATTGTCGACTTCATCAAGCAGCAGCGCGCTGGGTTCCCGGCTTAAATGAGGTCAGGCCGGACGGTTGAACCGACGCAGCGTTCGACTGTCCGGCCCCTTCTCCTGCCGCGGGCCACGCTGCGCCGCAAGCAATTGTTCCCACTGGCCGCTCGGTAGCTGCCGTCGGCCGATATAGCCGCCAGGCGCCAGCAGAAATGGCCCTGCGATGTCCGGACAGGGATACATGGTGAATGGCGGCGCGCCGCCGGGGACAAACCATGACGGTGTGACGCAATTGCTGATCAGATGACCGGCGACGCGCACCGCAT
>DASXLF010000621.1:0-1634 GCA_036496405.1 Steroidobacteraceae bacterium
CGCGCAGCGCCTGCACGGCGGCGAGCGAGCCGCCGTGGGGCGTGCCGAGTCCGATCACGTGGGTCATGCGCGTGTCGCTGCCATCGGCAGCGCAGTGCGCCAGTGCGGCTCGCGCCAGCAGTCCGCCCATACTGTGGCCCACGAGCGCCAAGGGTTCGCGACTGTCGGCACGCAGCCGGGTAGCCAGCTGCACTCCGAGCACCCGCAGATCCTGGCGCCAGTCGTAGTCGTACAGCACCACCGAGAAACCCGCGGCCTGCAGGCGCAGCTTCAAGGCCAGATAACTGTAGACAATGCCGCCGAGCGGCTCGAGCGCCGCATCCGCGCCCCAGCGCAGCTCGGCCAGCCGGCCGCGCACGATATCGCTCGGATCGAGCCACAGCAGATCGGCGGCATGACCGACCGGATGCCAGTGGCCGAGCTGCGAGCCCATGATTCCCGGCAGCAGATAGACATGCGGCAATGCGCGATCGATGCGCGCCTTGGCGCTGGCGCGTCCCAGGGCGCGCAGATCCTCATATTCAGTTTTTCCGAGGTACGCCGCCAGTTCGCGCGCGTGTGCGCCGGTGGCCAGGGCGCGCTCGAGTTCGCCCGCGGGCCAGCACATGCGGTCATAGACTGAAATCTCGCGCGGCTTTTGCTGGCGCGATTTCATGACAGCCCGCTGTGGCGCACGATCTGGTCGCACACGGCGTTGATGGCCGCGGCGCGGGCACTGCTCTTGCGCCAGATTGCACCGATGCGACGGCTGGGGACCGGTTTCGCGAACGGGCGGGTGGTCATGCCGCGCGCGCTGCCGTAAGCGCCGCGGCTGGCGAGAGCGGGCAGCAGCGTCACGCCCACGCCCGCGGCCACCATCTGCCGCAAGGTCTCGAGGCTGGTGGCGCGGAAATCCTGTTTCTCATGCACGCTGCTGCGCGCACACACCGCCAGCGCCTGATCGCGCAGACAGTGGCCGTCTTCGAGCAACAATAGTGTCTCGCCGTCCAGGTCCTCGGTGCGCACCTGGTTTCGTGCCGCCAGGCGATGCGCTTCCGGCAGCGCCAGCACGAACGGCTCCTGGTACAAATCGCGGATCTCGAGTCCCTGGTCATGCACCGGAAGCGCCAGCAAGCCGGCATCGATCTCGCCGTTGCGCAGCCGCTCGAGCATGGGTTCGGTCTGATATTCGTACAGCATGAGCTCCAGCCTGGGCAGCGCTTTGCGTATTTTTAGCGCAACCTGCGGCAACAGGTACGGGCCGATCGTGGGCAGCAGCGCCAGGCGCAACTGCCCGGCGAGCGGATCGCGGCGCGTGTGCGCCAGCGTGACGATGGCATCGCCGGTCTCGAGCATGGAGCGGGCGCGCATGGCCACTTCTTCGCCGGCGGGCGTCAGGGTTACGCGCCGCGGGCGTCGCTCGATGAGCTGTACCCCGAGGGATTGCTCGAGCTTGCGCAGCTGCGCCGACAGGGTCGGCTGGCTGACGAAGCATTTGGCCGCGGCGCGGCCGAAGTGGCGGCTGTCGGCCACCGCCACCAGGTAACGCAAGTCCTTGAGCTTTAAATCCATCATTCCGGACCGATATATGGTGTCTATCGTTATTATAAGGTCAATTGATTGGACCGCCAGGTCCGTGACGGCCAAGATGCTGC
>DASXLF010000622.1:0-1558 GCA_036496405.1 Steroidobacteraceae bacterium
AGGTGGACGAGCACGCGCTTCGCCGGGTGCTGGCGGTGCTGCGCGGATGATCGGGCCGCAAAGCGGACCGATGCTGCAACAAGCGGTCAGCGCGTTTGGGCCGCCGCCCGGCGTGCGTGTATGGCTGGCCTGCGGCCGGACCGATATGCGCAAGGGGATGGACGGCCTGGCGATGCTGGCGCAGCAGGTGCTGAACGATGATCCGTTTGGCGGTGCGTTGTTCGCCTTCCGCGGCCGCAGCGGCGGGCTGGTCAAGCTGCTCTGGTATGACGGCCAGGGCCTTTGTCTGTTCAGCAAGCGATTGGAGCGCGGACACTTCGTCTGGCCGGTGACCGACACCGGCCGGGTGTCCCTGACGCCGGCGCAACTGTCGATGCTTCTGGAGGGCATCGACTGGCGCATGCCGCAGCGCGTGCGCCGCCCGGAGCTGGCGGGCTGAACGCGGGTGCTCACGCAGGATTCATTGGCGCCGATTCGTAACGACGCAGCAGCGTCGGCCTGTGTTCACCGCCCCCACAGCCCTGCCCGACGATCCGACGACGTTGCAGCAGATCCTGCGCGCGGCGTTGGCCGAGATCGGTAAGCGTCGCGGGCCACCCACATAGCGCTGATCGCGCGATCTGTGATCCTGTGTAGCTATGATGCGGGATAGCAGGGCGACGTTGCTACGCGGTGCTGGGGGCTTCAGCCGCCTTTGCGGCCTTCCAATTCCACGGCAGCAGCTGGTCCAGCTCGTTGCGTTTGGTGCGTCCCGCGACGATGCGTTCCAGCACGTCGGTCAGCCATGCCAGCGGATCGACATCGTTCAACTTTGCCGTCTGGATCAGCGTGGCAACAGTTGCCCAATGCCTGCCGCCGGTGTCGGCGCCAGCGAACAACGCATTCTTGCGCCCGAGAGCAACGGGCCGCATCGCGCGTTCGACGGTGTTGGTGTCCATCTCCAGGCGTCCGTCATCAAGATACAGGATCAGCCCATTCCAGTGGTTCAGGGCGTAGCGCATCGCCTGAGCCAGCGTGGAACGGCCGGAGATACGCTCCAGCTGCTCGGTCAGCCAGCCGCGTATCGCTTCGACCATTGGTCTGCTGCGTTGCTGGCGCGCCGATCGGCGGTGCTCGGCCGGCATGCCGCGGATGTCGGCCTCGATGGCATAGAGTTCGGCGATCCGCCGCAAGGCTTCCTCGGCCAGCGGCGAGGCTGTGGCGACATGAATGTCGTAGAACTTGCGGCGCACATGCGCCCAGCAGAAGGCGAGCTGCGGTGCATCGTCCGTCTTGCCGGTGACCAGGCCGCCAAACCCAGCATATCCATCGACCTGCAGCAGTCCGCGGAAGCCGCGCAGATGCGTCTTCGGATGCTCGCCCTTGCGGTCCTCGCTATAGACATAGACAGCGGCCGGATGGCCTGGACCGCACCAGGGCCGGTTATCCACCGCGTAGCACCACAGCCGTCCGGTCTTGGTGCGTCCACGCCCCGGATCGAGCACCGGCAACGTGGTGTCATCGGCAAACACCTGCGGCGATGTCAGCACGGTGCTCAGCACCAACTCGTACAGCGGTG
>DASXLF010000623.1:0-17933 GCA_036496405.1 Steroidobacteraceae bacterium
CCTTTGCCTCGAGCCTCGATCAGGCCGGGGTGCTGACGCGCAGCGCCGAGGATTCGGCGCTGCTGCTCTCGGCGATGGCCGGATTCGATGAGCGCGACTCCACCAGCGTCGAGCTGCCCGTGCCCGACTACGTCGCCACCCTCGAGCAGCCGCTCAAGGGATTGAAGATCGGGATGCTCAAGGAATTCTTCGATACCGGGCTCGATCGAGAGAATGAGCAACGCATCCGTGCGGCACTCGATACGTTGCGTGAGCAGGGCGCCACGCTCAGGGAAATCAGCCTGCCGAACCTGCCATTGTCGGTGCCGACGTACTACGTGGTCGCGCCGGCCGAGTGCTCCTCGAACCTGGCGCGCTTTGACGGCGTGCGCTACGGCTATCGCTGCGACAGTCCGCGCGATCTGCTCGATCTTTACCAGCGTTCGCGCGGGGAAGGTTTCGGCGCCGAGGTCAAACGCCGCATCATGACCGGCACTTACGTGCTGTCGGCCGGCTACTACGATGCCTACTATCTTAAGGCGCAGCGTGTGCGGGCTCTGATCAGCGCCGATTTCGAGCGCGCCTTTCACGACGTCGACGTGCTGATCGGCCCGACCACACCGACGCCGGCGTTTCAACTCGGCGCCAAGACCGGCGATCCGATCACCATGTACCTGAACGACATCTACACCATCGGCGCCAATCTCGCCGGGCTGCCGGCGATCTCGGTGCCGTGCGGGCTGGTGCAGGGCTTACCAGTGGGCCTGCAGATCATCGGTCCACATTTCAGTGAATCCAGGCTGTTCAATGTGGCGCATCGCTACCAGCTGGAGACCGACTGGCATCGCCGCGCGCCGCCGGGGTTTGCCTGATGGCCTGGGAAACCGTCATCGGGCTTGAGATCCATGCCCAGCTCGCCACCCGCTCGAAGATCTTCTCGGGTGCCGCGACCACTTACGGGGCCGCACCCAACGCCCAGGCCGATCTCATTGATCTCGGCTTTCCGGGCGTGCTGCCCGTGCTCAACGCCGAAGCGGTGCGCATGGCCGTGAAATTTGGCCTGGCCATCAATGCGCGCGTCATGCGCCGTTCGGTGTTTGCGCGCAAGAATTATTTCTATCCCGATTTGCCCAAAGGCTATCAGATCAGCCAGTACGAGCTGCCGATCGTGTGCGGGGGTGCGGTCGACATCGTGCTGGAAGACGGCACCAGCAAGCGCATCGGCGTCACGCGCGCGCATCTGGAGGAGGACGCCGGCAAGTCGCTGCATGAAGGACTGGCCGGACAGACTGGCGTCGATCTGAATCGGGCCGGCACGCCGCTCATCGAAATCGTCTCCGAGCCGCACATGCGCTCGGCGCGCGAGGCGGTGGCCTATCTCAAGAAGGTGCACACGCTGGTGCGTTACCTGAGCATCTGCGATGGCAACATGCAGGAAGGCTCCTTCCGCTGTGATGCCAACGTGTCGGTACGGGTGCGTGACACCGAGAAGCTGGGCACGCGAGCGGAGATCAAGAACCTCAATTCCTTCCGCTACGTGGAAAAGGCCATCAACTACGAAGTGGCGCGCCAGATCGAGCTGCTGGAGGCGGGCGGCAAAGTGGTGCAGGAAACACGCCTGTACGATTCCGATCGCGGCGAGACCCGCTCCATGCGCTCGAAGGAAGAGGCCAACGATTACCGTTACTTCCCCGATCCGGATCTGCTGCCGCTGGAGATTGACCAGGTCTACATCGATAGTGTGGCCGGCACGCTGCCGGAGCTCCCGGATCAGAAAGCGCAGCGGCTCATGGCCGAATACGGGCTGTCGCCGTACGATGCCGGCGTACTGACGGCCAGTGCCGAGCTCGCCGACTACTACGAAGTAGTGGTGTTGGATCTTGGCGGTCACGCCAAGCTTGCGGCCAACGCCGTGATGGGCGATCTCGCCGGCCTGCTCAATCGCGATGCACTGGAAATCGGCGACAGCCGTGTGAATGCCCATAGCCTGGCCGCGCTGCTCAGGCGCGTGGCCGACGACACCATATCCGGCAAGATCGCCAAGGATGTGCTGGAGACCATGTGGCAGGAGAGTGCCCAGGCCGACGCCATCATCGAGGCGCGCGGACTGCGGCAGATCACCGATGAGTCGGCCATCGAGCGCGCCATCGATGCGGTCATGGCGGCGAATCCATCGCAGCTGGCTGGTTACCGCGCCGGCAAGGACAAACTATTCGGTTTTTTTGTCGGCCAGGTCATGAAGGCCACTGCCGGTAAGGCCAATCCGGCGCGACTCAACGAGCTGCTCAAGAAGAAGCTCAGTGGTTGAGCCGCTGGCGGCGGCCCCGGGCGAACTACGGCGTTTCATACTCGAGCGCCACCCGGTGCGCGGTTTCTGGATTCGGCTGGATGAGTCATGGCGTGAGTTACGCAATCACCAGCACTATGCTCCCGGCGTCGAGGTCTTGTTGGGCGAAGCGGTGAGCGCCTCGGTGCTGCTGGCGGCGACGCTCAAGTTTCACGGCACGCTGACATTGCAGCTGGCGGGCGACGGCCTGGTGTCGTTGCTGGTGGCCCAATGTACCCATGATTTCGCCGTGCGTGCCGTGGCACGCGAAGCCCCGGCAATTGTTGGCGAGCCGAGTTTCCGCGACCTAATTGGCAACGGCCGCTTGAGCGTCACGGTGGAGGCCGATGAACGCGCCGCCCGCTACCAGGGAATCGTGGCGCTCGAAGGCGACAGCCTCGCGGCATGCATCGAGAATTACTTCGCGACTTCCGAGCAGGTACCGACGCGTATCGCACTCGCGGCCGACGGCCAGAGTACCGGCGGCGTACTGCTGCAGAAACTGCCGCTGTCGAACGCGCAGGGCGAGGCGCTCGGGGCCATGTCGCAGGAGGCCTGGGAGAGCCTGCAGGCGCGCGTGGCGACGGTCGATGCCTCGTTGCTGCGCCGGGGGAGTGCCGAGGAAGTGCTGCAGCGCGTGTGCGCGCAATACGACTGCCGGCTGTTTGCCAGTACTCCGGTGCATTTCAATTGCCGTTGCGATGCCACACGCGTGGCCAACGTTCTGCGCTCGCTCGGAGTTGAAGAACTGCGCGCCATACTGGCCGAGGAGGGGGCGGTGACGGTGACCTGCGAGTTCTGCGGGCGGCCTTACAAATACGATGCCATCGACGTCGAACGGCTGTTCGCGCTGGGCGCCAGCCCCGAGACGCCGCAGTCGCTCAACTGAGCGAAAACGGCGTGAAGTTGGTGCCGCGGTCGAAATAATCCTCACGCTCGGCACGCTTCAGGGCCCCGACGATGCGGTAGGTCACCGGCGTCATGATGATCTCCCAACCGCTCTTGAAGACATATTGCGTGAGCGTCACGGCCACGAGCTGGCCGGTATCCCACAGCCCATAGAAGGCCAGGGTGTAGAACAGCACCGAGTCCACCAGTTCGCCGCACAGGGTCGAGCCGACAGTGCGCGTCCACAGCCAGCGGCCGTTGGTCCACAACTTCATCTTGGCCAGTACGTAGCTGTTGACGAACGAGCCGCACCAGAAGGCAATGATCGAGGCGCCGGCGATGCGCGGCGTCTGGCCGAATATCTGCGCCACCGCCCGCTGCTCCTCGGCGCCATCGGCAGTCGGCGGCAGCGCCACGATGACCGTGGCCATCACCGAGGCAAACGCCAGCGCGGCAAAGCCGGCCCAGACCACGCGCCGATCGCGTGCATAGCCGTAGACCTCGGTCAGGATGTCGCCGAACAGATACGACAGTGGAAAGAACAATACGCCGGCCAGGAATGTGACCTCGCCGAACAGCGGCAGATGCACCGTGGATTTCTTGGCGGCGCCAATCAGGTTGGCGCACAGCACGATGCAAACGTACGCTGCCATGAGAAAATCATAGAAGCGATATTGGCGCGCGGGCGTCGCAGCAGTGGCCATGTCGTGGGCGTTCCTGGTTATTGCTAATGGGGTTCGATGGCGCTGAGGTAAGCGGCGCCGCCAAGATTGGCCATCTGCCGCAGCGCCCATTCGCGCTGGTTCAACACATAGCGCGAAGGCGCCTCGACGCGGTACAGGCGCGGATTAGGCAGCACCACTGCCAGCAGCGCGCTTTCGGCGCTGTTGAGCCGCGACGCATCCTTGTGGAAGAAGATCCGCGCCGCGGCCTGGACGCCATATACACCGCGGCCGAATTCGGCGATGTTCAGATAGATCTCGAGAATGCGTTCCTTGGGCCACATGGCCTCGATCATTACCGTGAACATCGCCTCCAGCCCCTTGCGCACGAAGCTGCGGCCGGACCACAGGAACAGGTTTTTTGCCACCTGCTGGCTGATGGTGCTGGCGCCGCGCAGCTTGCCGCCGCGCTCGTGCGCGCGGACGGACTCGCGGATCGATTTGAAATCGAAGCCGGCGTGAAATGGGAACTGCTGATCTTCGCACGCGATCACGGCGATGGCCGCCTGTGGCGCGATCGCCTCGAGCGGAACCCATCGATAGCGTGTCTGATAGTCGTGCTCACCGTGCCAGAGTGCCTCAACGCGCGCCTCGAGCATGAATGCGGAGCTGAACGGATCGAACCAGCGCAGCAGCAGCACGCTGGCTGCCGCCAGCGCCAGCGCCCCGACCACCGTGTACAGCAGCGCGCGTCCGAGGCGCCAGGGCGCGCTGCGTCGGCGTGCTGTTGCCATGAAGTTACTTCGCCGAAGTCACCCGCCGCGCCGAGGTGATGATGACATCCTCCATTGGCGCGTCGCTGAAGCCCTTGCGCCGTCCCGTGGCCACCTTGGCGATGCGCTCGATCACGTCCATGCCCTCGGACACTTCACCGAACACGGCATAGCCGTACTGACCGGGACGCTGATCGAGAAAATCGTTGTCGGCGAGGTTGACGAAGAACTGCGATGTGGCACTGTGAATTTCATCGGTGCGGGCCATCGACAGCGTGCCACGCTGGTTGCGCACACCGTTGGCGGCTTCATTACGCACCGGCGGATTGGTCTTCTTCTGCGCAAAGTCGCTGGTCAGGCCGCCGCCCTGGATCACAAAGCCCGGCACGATGCGATGGAATATCGTGCCGTCAAAGAATCCCTCATCGACGTAGCGCAGGAAATTGGCCACGGTCTGCGGCGCATCCTCTTCGTACAAATCGACGGTGAAGCCACCGTGTGAGGTCTCGAATCGAACCATGATGACGTTTCTCCTCGCCGCGGCACACCTACGACCATTGCGCTTCGGTGACGCGATCGTGGCCGGCCAGATCGCGATGGCAGCGTACGCGAGCATAGCCGGTTGCGACAAGCGCTGCCGCCACCCGCGGCGCCTGGTCAGCGCCGTGTTCCAGCACCAGCCAGCCGCCCGCGCTCAGGTGCGCACGCGCTCCGGCGATCAGATGCAGCAGCGCCTCCATGCCGCTGTGTCCGGGACTCAATGCGGCCGCGGGCTCATGGCGCAGCCGGTCCAGCGCCGGATCGCCGGCCGCCACGTACGGCGGATTGCTGACAATGGCCTCGAAGCGACGCCTGACCAGAGGCGCAAACCAGTCGCCTTCAATGAACTCGATCTGATTGAGCTGCAGTCGCCGGGCGTTGTCGCGCGCCACCTGCAGTGCCGGCGCCGACAATTCGCTGGCGAGCAGCCGCCAGTGCGGACGGGCGCTGGCCAGGGCCAGGGCAATGGCGCCACTGCCGGTGCCCAGGTCGGCGATCCGCACCTGGCCGGTGCGCGCTCGCGACTCGCTCAGCAGGGCCAACGCGCGTTCCACCACCAGTTCGGTCTCCGGCCGCGGAATTAGCACCGCCTCATTGACCCTCAACGGCAGCGACCAGAACTCGCGTTCGCCAGTGAGGTACGCCAGCGGCTCACCGGCGGCGCGACGCGCCACCAGCGTGCGATAACGCAGCGCCTGATCGGGACCGATGCAGCGCTCGCCATGGGCAATCAAGGTGCTGCGTGCGGTAGTGAGCACGTGCGCCAGCAGCAGCTCGGCATCCAGCCGCGCCACCTTCGCTTCGGCGAGCA
This sequence comes from Steroidobacteraceae bacterium, assembly GCA_036496405.1. Taxonomy (GTDB): domain Bacteria; phylum Pseudomonadota; class Gammaproteobacteria; order Steroidobacterales; family Steroidobacteraceae; genus FEN-1191. Next base: position 5,980 of record DASXLF010000623.1, read on the forward strand.
GCTGCTGCAACGAGATTTGCGGCTCTGTTAGATTGTCCGCCGATTCCATGACGGAGCCATTATGACCGCTTCCAGACCGCCTCCGGGCGGCGCCAGCGTCAGTGATCTGCTGGCCACGGCGGCACAGCTGTTTCGGGCCTCTCTGCTCAAATGCCTGCCCATGGGCATGGTGGCCGTGCTGTGCGCGCAGGCCGCCAGTATTTATTGGATCGCCACCGGTCACGTGCTGAGCTTCACCAGCGAATTCGACCGCAATTATCGGTTGCTGGCGCTCGCTGGCATCGTGGTGCAACTGTGGCTGCTCGGGGCCATGATGTTACGTCAGCGCGCGGTAGTGCTTGGCGCACCGATCCAGTCCGCCGCGGAACTGCGGACGGCCTTGCGGCGCCTGCCGGTGATCCTCGCGAGCGTACTGCTGGCGCTGCTCAGCGTCGTCATCGGTGTGCTGGCGCTGGTGCTGCCCGGCGTGTTTCTCATGGTGTGCTATCTGGTGCTGCTGCCGGTGGTGTTGTTCGACGGCCTGGGTCCCTACGCGGCGCTGCTGCGCAGCGTGCGGGTGCTGCGGCCGCTGTGGTGGAAGGCGCTGGCCGCCTGCGTCATCACGCTGCTACTGTTCCTCATCGGCGGCATCGTGGTGGCTGCGATCATCGCCGTGATTGCCGAGCTGCTGGCCGGCAACCGCGCGGCCTTTCAGGCCGTGGAGACCGCGATTGCCGTGGGTTACGGTGCCTTGTACTTCGTCTTCCTGAGCGCCCTGATGCTGGTGATTCACTCCGCCGCCAGCAGTTCCGCCTGATACTCCTCGCTCAAAGCCTGCAATAGTTCATCGAGCGCTCCGTCCATGATGGCCGCCAGTCGATAGAGCGTGAGATCGATGCGGTGATCGGTCACGCGACCCTGCGGAAAATTGTAGGTGCGGATGCGTTCGGAGCGATCGCCGCTGCCGACCTGAAGTTTGCGCGATTGCGCCTGGGCCGAGAGCTGCTTTTCCTGCTCGGCGGCCAGCAGGCGTGCGGCCAGCAAAGACATGGCACGCGAGCGGTTCTTGTGCTGCGAGCGCTCGTCCTGGCACTCGACGACGATGCCGCTGGGCACGTGAGTGATGCGCACCGCCGAATCGGTCTTGTTCACGTGCTGGCCACCGGCGCCCGAAGAGCGGTAGGTATCGATGCGCAGGTCGGCCGGATTGATCTCGACTTTGTCGATCTCATCGAGCTCCGGCAGGATCGCGACGGTGACCGCCGAGGTGTGGATGCGCCCCTGCGCCTCGGTGGCTGGCACCCGCTGCACACGATGAGTGCCGGACTCGAACTTCAGGCGCGAGAACACACCTCGGCCGACGATACGACAGATCACTTCACGATAGCCGCCGTGTTCGCCGGAGCTCTCGCTCAGTGTTTCCAGCTGCCATCCCTGTGCCTCGGCATAGCGGCCGTACATGCGCAGCAGATCGCCGGCGAAGATCGCTGCCTCATCACCGCCGGTGCCGGCGCGGATTTCGAGGAAGATGTTGCGCTCATCGCGCGGATCCTTGGGCAGCAGCAACCGTTGTAACTCGGCGGCGCGCTCGTCCAGGCGCCTGCCGATGGCGGTGATTTCCTCTTGCCCCAGCGCGCGCATTTCCGAGTCGGCATCGTTCAGGATGCTCTGGGCAGCCGACAGATCGCTCTCCAACGCGCGATAGCCGGCGAACGCCGCGGCGGTGGGCTGCAGGCGTGCGTATTCGACCGATAAGTCCCGGAAAAGTTGCGAATTCCCAAGCATTTCCGGGTCGGCGAGCAGAGCCGCCAGCTCTTCGAAACGCTGCTCGGCTTTTTCGAGTTTTTGACGGATCGATGCTTTCATCTTCAGCTATAGTCTAACGGCCATGAAGCCTCGCCACCGCAACGTCGCTGCCCGCTCGCTGCTCGCGGGTGCAGCGCTGGCGCTGCCATTGATTGCCCAGGCAGCCCGCGGTGCGCAGCCGGTCGAGGACTCCAATGCGCTGATCATGACTGCGGAGATTGCCCTGCAGCGCAATGACTGCGGCCGCGCTTCGGCCAACTATGCGATAGCCGCCCAACGCCTGAGCGATGCCAAGCTGGCCGCGCGCGCCTCCGACGTAGCGCTGGAATGTGGCCAGTTCCAGGCGGCTGAACGGGCCGCGGCCCGCTGGCGCACGCTCGTGCCCAGCGATCCGCTGGCCTCGCGTGCCGCGATGCGGGCCGATCTGGGCTTGTACCGGATTGAGGATGCGCGCGAGGCCTTCAACGGCTGGGTCAAGACCGGCGGCCTGGCGAGTGCGCCCGGTGCACCCCAAAGCGACAGTGGCACTGCCGATGCGCTGCGACAGGTCGCACAGGATGCCGGTGTGCCGGCGACCTTTGCCATGCTGCGTGGCTTGCAGGCGCCGCCACTGCGCAGCGGCGCATCGCAATTGGCGCTGGCGGATCTCGCACTCGACGGCTGGAATTATCGCGAAGCGCTTAAGTATGGCCAGAACGCCCTGAGTGCCGGTGCCCCGGCCGGATCGGCGCAGTCGCTGCTCGCCCGCGCCCACGCCGGACTGGGTGAGGCTGACCAGGCCGTGGCGGCGGCAGCAGCAGCCCGCGCCGCCTCACCCAAGGATCAGAACTTCGCGCCCGTCGACATACTCATTCTCCTCGGGCGCGAACGCGAAGCCCGCAGCGAACTGGAGACGCTGCGCGATACCACGTCGCTGCATATGCAGGCGCAGCGGCGTCTGGGATTGCTGGCGTTCAATCGCGGCGACTACGAAGAGGCGCAGCGCGACTTCTCCGAGCTGCTCAATGACCACGACTCCTCCGCCATCGCGGTGTATTACCTGGCGGCGATCGCCGATCGGCGCAACGACGTCGCCACCGCCATTCGCGGCTACCAGCTGCTGGCCGGTTCGGGACTGGATGCCGCGGCGCGTGATCGCGTGGCAACGCTTCTGTACAAGGAGGGCCAGCGCGACCAGGCGCTGCAGGTACTGAAGGCCACCGATGAGTCCAGCCCGCAGTCGCGGCTCAACGCTGAGATCGCGCAGGCGCAACTGCTGTCCAACGGCGGCGAGGCCGATCAGTCACTGGCGCGCATCGACGATGCGCTCGCACGTTTTCCGAATCATCCCGATCTTTTGTACCAGAAGGCAATCCTACTCGAGAAGGCCGGCCGCACCGACGCGGCGGTGGCGCAGCTCGATAGCCTCTACCGCGAGCGGCCGCAGGACAGCTCCATCGCCAATGCGCTCGGCTATCTGCTCGCCGATCACAACCGTGACCTCGCGCGCGCCGATAAACTGATCACTGCGGCGTTGAAGAGCGAGCCGGACAATCCGGCGATCCTCGACAGCATGGGGTGGCTCGACTATCGGCGCGGCAATTCGCACGCGGCGCTGCAATTGCTCGAGCGTGCTTTTCACCTGGCCCAGGATGGCGATATCGGCGCGCATTGGGGGGAAGTGCTCTGGGCCAGCGGTGACAAGGTCAAGGCGCGCGAGGCCTGGAGCCGGGCCCTGATCGCTGACCCGGATAACGCGCTGGTCCGCGCCGCCCAGCAGCGCGCAGGCGTGCCGCAGATGCCCGCATCGGGTACCGGCACCTCGATTTGACTCAGGCGCTGCGCGCGCTCGGGTTCACAGCGCTGCTGTGCGCCGGCTGCGCTACGTTGCCGCATCCGCAAGCCGCCGCGCCGCCTGCGAGCTGGGAGCAGCGCCTGCCGGTGCTGCAGGCCATCGCCGGATTCGAACTCGATGGCCGGGTCGCGGCCAGCGATGGCCACCAGGGTTTCAGCGCCGGATTGCGCTGGCAGCAGCGCGACGATGCGGCCACGATCGATCTGAGTGCACCGCTCGGCTTCGGCGCCGCGCATATCGAGCAGTCGGCCCAGGGCCTGAGCGTTACCACCAGCAAAGGAGTCACGCTCACGCAGGATGCCGCCAGCCATGAGCTGGCCGCGACCTTGGGCTTCGAGCCGCCGCTGAACAGCCTACGCTACTGGGTGCTGGGAGCCAGCGATCCCAATTTCCCGGCGCAGGAATCGGTCGACGACCAACAGCGTCTCACGCACCTGGAACAGGATGGGTGGCTGGTGGATCTCTCGGACTATGCCCCGGTGGGACAGCAGTGGCTGCCGCGGCGGGTGACCGTGAGTCGCCAGTCGCTGCGGCTGAGACTCGTGGTCGACACGTGGCGGCTGTAGCCCCGGCGCTCTCCTGGTGGCCGGCGCCGGCCAAACTGAACCTGTTCCTGCACATCGTCGGCCGCTATGCCGACGGTTATCACGAGCTGCAGACGCTGTTCCAGCTGATCGATCTGTGCGATCGCATCGGGCTGAGAGTGCGCGATGACGGGCGCATCGAGCGGGTTGCCGGCATGCCCGAAGTGGCCAGCGAACATGACCTGGCAGTGCGCGCGGCGCAGGCGCTGCAGCGACACACCGGCGTGCACAGCGGCGCCGATCTGCATGTGATTAAACATATCCCCCTGGGCGGCGGCCTGGGCGGCGGCAGTTCGGACGCGGCCACCACCCTGATCGGCTTGAACCGGCTCTGGGGCACGGGCCTGGCACCGGATGAGCTGGCGCGAATCGGCTTGCTGCTGGGCGCCGACGTGCCGGTATTCGTTCACGGCTCCTCGGCCTGGGGCGAGGGTCGCGGGGAGCGGCTACAGGCCCTGAGTTTGCCGGCGCGATGGTTTTTGATCATCCATCCGAAAGTCGCTGTAAGCACGCGCGAAATCTTCCAGGCCCATGAATTGACACGAAATTCTGACCTCATCACAATACGCGCCTTCGCCGAGGGCGAAAGCTGCAATGTTTGTGAACCCGTGGTGCGCACACGTTATCCTGCGGTGGCCGCGGCGCTGGACTGGCTCGACGCGCAACTGACGGCGTCCGGCGCGCGCCAGAGGGCGCGCCTGACGGGTACCGGCGCATGCATATTCGCGGCTTTTGAGCACGAGCAGCACGCGCGGCAGATCGCGCAACGGGTTCCGGACGGTTGGGGCAGTTTTGTGGCGCGTGGACTCGACCGCTCGCCACTGCATGCCATGCGCGGTTTGGATTGAGTTGGATTCTGCTGGGGTGTCGCCAAGTGGTAAGGCAGCGGGTTTTGATCCCGCCATTCGGAGGTTCGAATCCTTCCACCCCAGCCACGGATTGACGGCAGGGGAACGTTCGTAGTGGATTCCGAAACACTTGCGCTGTTCAGCGGCAACGCCAATCCGGCACTGGCGCACGATATTGCGCGCCATCTGCGGCTGCCCGTAGGCCGCGCCACCATCGGCCGCTTCAGCGACGGCGAGATCAATGTCGAGATCATGGAAAACGTGCGCGGCCGGGACGTGTTCATCGTCCAACCCACCTCGCCGCCGGGCAACGATCACCTGATGGAACTGCTGATGATGACCGACGCCTGCCGGCGTGCTTCGTCCGGCCGCATAACGGCGGTCGTGCCGTATTTCGGCTACGCGCGCCAGGACCGGCGCCCGCGCGCCACGCGCTCGGCGATCACGGCCAAGCTGGTGGCAGACATGATTGCCAGCGCCGGGGTCGACCGGCTGCTGACGCTGGACTTGCATTCCGACCAGATTCAGGGGTTTTTTGGCATTCCGGTCGACAACGTGTATGGTTCGCCCGTGCTGCTGGCCGACGTCTGGCTGCAGCGATATCCGAATCTGATCGTGGTCTCGCCCGATGTCGGCGGCGTGGTGCGGGCACGTGCCTTCGCCAAGCGGCTGGATGATGCCGAACTGGCGATCATCGACAAGCGGCGGCCACGGCCGAACGATTCCAAGGTGATGAACATTATCGGCGAGGTCACCGACCGGACCTGCGTCCTGATCGATGACATGGTGGATACGGCCGGCACCCTGTGCCTGGCGGCGCAGGCGCTCAAGGATGAGGGCGCCGCCAAAGTGGTCGCCTACATCACGCACGCGGTGCTTTCGGGCGGCGCAGTCGAGCGCATCGCCGGCTCGGTGCTCGATGAGTTGGTGGTCACGGATACGATTCCGCTGTCGCCGACAGCCAGGAATTGCGGACGGATTCGTCAGTTGTCGGTCGCGTCGCTGCTGGCCGAGACCATTCGTCGCATACGCGATGAGGAATCGGTCAGCTCGCTGTACGTCGACTGACCGCGACATGATTTTTCGGTGAGCGCGCATTGGTCGCACTGCGCGTTCTTTGGGTCAATACAGTCAGGAGTGTTTTATGCGTATCACATACCAAGTAGGCGCGGACTCGCGTCACGATCAGGGCAAAGGTGCGAGCCGCCGCCTGCGTCGTGCCGGCAAGGTCCCCGCGGTGCTGTACGGCGGTGAGGGCGGACCGCGCAGCATCACACTCGATCACCAGCAGCTGCTGACGCTGATCGACAAAGAGAAGTTCTATTCCTCGATCATCAGCGTCAACGTCGATGCGCAACCGCAGCCGGCGATCATTCGCGACGTGCAGATGCATCCGGCACGCAATGCCGTGGTGCATGTGGATCTGCAGCGAGTGGTCGAGAGCGAGAAGCTGCGCATTCATCTGCCCATCCATTTCAAGGGCGAGGCCGTGGCGCCTGGCGTGAAGACCCAGGGCGGCATCGTCTCGCACCTGATGCAGGACGTGGAGATCAGCTGTATGCCGGCTGAGCTGCCGGAGTTTCTCGAGCTCGATCTGTCGGCCATGAATCTGAACGAGACCCTGTCGCTCAGCGATATCCCGCTGCCGCCCGGAGTCACGATTCCAGAGCTGGCGCATCGCAATCCCCCGGTGGTCTCGGTGCACAGCCCGCGCGCGGCGGAACCCGAGCCCGAGGCGGCAGTGGCGGCGACCGAGACCGCAGTGGCGGCCGCGGTGCCGGCAGCGGCCGATGCGGCCAAGAAGGAGGAGCCGAAGAAGGACGAGGCCAAGAAGGAAGCCGCACCGGCCAAGAAGGAGGGCGGCAAGAAGTAAGCGCCGCGGCGATCGAAGCCCGTGGCGGGACTTGCGCTCAAGCTCATCGTTGGCCTTGGCAACCCGGGGCGCAAGTTCGCACGCACGCGACACAATGCCGGTTGGTGGCTGATCGATGCGCTGTTGGAACGGCAGGGCGGGACCTGGCGGCAGGAGCCGGCGCAGCACGCGGAGGTGGCGCGGGTGCGCCTCGAAGAGTGCGAGCTGTGGTTGGCAAAGCCCATGCTGTTCATGAATCGCAGCGGCGAGGCGGTGAGTGCGCTCGCACACTTCTACCGCATAGCGGCGCCGGAGATTCTCATCGTGCACGACGACATCGATCTGCCGCCGGGGGTGGCGCGGCTCAAGCAGGCCGGCGGCCATGGCGGCCACAATGGTTTGCGCGACGTCATCGCACACATCGGTGCCGACTTCTGGCGCCTGCGGCTGGGCGTGGGTCATCCCGGGGCCAGGGAGCTGGTGCTCGACTCGGTGCTCGAACGGCCCACCGCCGCGGAGCAGCCATTGATCGAGGAAGCCGTGCAGCGCGGACTGGCGGCGGTGCCGGAGCTGCTACGGGACGGGGCGCAGAAGACCATGCACCGACTGCACAGCGAAAACCGCGAGCCGCCGGCGGCCTAGGGAGTATTTCAGGATGGCGATTCAATGCGGCATCGTCGGGCTGCCGAATGTCGGCAAGTCGACGCTGTTCAATGCGCTGACACGCGCGCAGATCGCGGCCGAGAACTACCCGTTCTGCACCATCGACCCGAACGTCGGCGTGGTGCCGTTGCCCGATGCGCGCCTGCAGCAACTCGCGGCGATCGTGCACCCCGAGAAAATTCTGCCCGCGGCGGTGGAATTCGTCGACATCGCCGGTCTCGTGGCCGGTGCTTCCAAGGGGGAGGGTCTGGGTAATCAGTTTCTGGCTCATATCCGGGAAGTCGATGCAATCGCCCACGTGGTGCGCTGTTTCGAGGACGAGGACATCGTGCACGTGGCCGGGCGCATCGATCCGCTGTCCGATGTTGAGACTATCAACACCGAACTGGCGCTGGCCGATCTGGTGTCGGTGGAGAAGGCGCTCGACCGGGCTATAAAAGCCACCAAGAGCGGCATCGACAAGGACGCAGTGCGCCGGCGCGATCTGTTCGAACGCGCGCGCGCACTGCTCAATGAGGGTAAGCCCGCGCGCTCACTGGGCAGTAACGTCGATGAGCGCCGGGATATGCGTGAGTTGCATCTGCTGACCGCCAAGCCTGTCATGTATATCGCCAACGTCGACGAGGACGGTTTGAAGTCCGACAATGCGCATCTGACGGCGCTGCGCGCACGGGCGGCCGCCGAGCACGCGGTGGTGGTGCCGGTATGCGCGGCGATCGAAGCTGAGATTACCCAGTTGCCGGAAGAGGAGCGCGCGGAGTTTCTGCGCGATCTGGGGCTGACAGAACCCGGTCTCAACCGGGTCATTCGCGGCGCCTACGAACTGCTGGGCCTCATTACATATTTCACCGCCGGCCCGAAAGAGGTGCGCGCCTGGACGGTGCGTCGCGGCAGCACCGCGCCGCAGGCGGCCGGTGTGATTCACACCGATTTCGAGCGCGGATTCATTCGCGCCGAAGTCATCGCCTATGACGACTACGTTCAGTACCGCGGCGAAGCCGGCGCGCGCGAGGCCGGCCGGCTGCGACTCGAGGGCAAGGAATATCTCGTGCAGGAAGCCGACGTCATGCATTTTCGCTTCAATGTCTGAGCGGCTGAGTTTGCTATGCTGCGACGTGCCACTTTGCATTTATTAATGGTTCTTAACCTGCCGCCCATGGTCACTTAAGGGCCCGGCGACCATTGTGGGCGCTGGCCAGGCGCCCTGAACCGATGGAGTAAGCAATGCTGCAGTGGGCGACCGATCGCTGGAAGTTCCGACGCGCGGCCCGGAGCGCAGTGCGTGCGGCCACGCGCAGCGAGCACAACCAATACCACGCCGCACGCGATATCGTGCTCGTGCCGTGCTGGCGTCGGCCGGAAATGCTCTGGCATTGTATCGACAATCTCTGCAAGGCCGACGGCATCGAATCGATGCACGTCATCTTTCGTCCCGACAGCGGCTACGACGACGACAACCTCGCCGTCATTCTCGAACACGCCGATCGACTACCCAGTTATTCGATCGAGCCGGCACCGCGCTGTCCCTATCGCCGTACCAAGCTCAGCGCCAACATATTGCTCGGCTATATGCAGGCCGCTTCGCAGGCCAACCGCTACGTGTATCTGATCGAAGAGGACATCATGGTCGGGCGGGATTTCTTCCGCTGGCATGCCGCGGTGCATGCGCAGCGCGAGGGGCTGTTCTGCTCGATCGCGGTACGCAACCACAATCGTTGTGTCGAGACTCCGGACGATCCGGATTGCTACTACCTCACCAGTGGCGACTACTGCTCGTGGGGCGTGTGCTTCGACCGTTCCGTGATCGCCACACTGATTGCGCCGCACGTGAATCTGGATTACCTGTCGCGTCCCAAGAGTTATTTGCGCCGCCACTTCATAGCCAGTCGCGTGAGCCTCGGCTACGTCGAGCAGGCGAGCCTGGTGCGGCGTATCCAGGAAGTCTGCGATCGACCGATCGCTTATCCGGCCACGCCGCGCGCGTTTCATGCCGGCTTTTACGGACGCAACCGTCCCGGCGGTGTCGCCGGTGCGCTCAAGGAGCGCGTGCGACGGCTCGACGACATGATCTACGACACCAGCGCCATGCGCGTCGCTGCTCTCTCGGAGCGCTACGCGGCCGACAGTGAACCGGTGCCGCTCGACGTGGTGGGTGGCCCCGGCTTGCATCAGTTCCAGCTGCCCGCGGCCTGAGCCGCAATTCACCTGTATCACTCCACACGCAATCCCACGCTGGCGCGCGTGCGCCTGGCGCGATTGCGTCCCACGCAGCTGACGGTGGGCTACATCGAGGTCTCGCTCAAGGCCGAAGAATGGGCGCGCATGCCCCGCAGGCAGCGTCAGCTGGAAATCGAACAGCACGTTTTCCCGGCGGTATTCGGCCCGTCGCAGGAATACTTCATCATCGATCACCACCATCTGGGCATCGCCTTGATCGATGAGGGGATCAAGAGCGCCCAGGTCGCGGTGCTGGACGATCTGTCCTGGCTCGAAACGGCGGTCTTCTGGCAGACCATGGAGTATCGCTCCTGGAGCCATCCCTATGACCGGCGCGGCCGGCGTTGCGACTACAAGAGCATGCCACGCCACCTCACGCAGCTCGAGGACGACCCCTACCGGAGCCTCGCTGGACTGGTGCGCCGCGCCGGCGGATTTGCCAAGGATCAGGAGCCGTTCGTTGAATTCCTGTGGGCCGATTTCTTTCGCCGGCAGATTCCGGCACGGCTGATCCGGCGCGAGCCGCGGCGCGCCACCGACCTGGGAATGAAGCTGGCGCGCTCGAGCCAGGCGCGCTATCTGCCCGGCTGGTCCGGCAAGGTGAAGCGCGTCGCCAGTGCGCGCTAGTTCGCTGCGCGCAGCAGTGGTGTCACGATGCGATCCAGCCGTTCAGCCGTCCAGGTGGGCTGTTTCTCCTTCCAGCCATCATCGACCAGGTCACCCTTGCGGTCGATGGTGAAGTTCACGGGAATCCGCCAGATGCGGCCGTAACCCGGCGCGCTGGAGCTGGCCAGCAGGCCACTGGCAAAGCGATACGATTGCGCCACCTGTCTGGCGCGAGCCAAATCCTCGGGCGCGTCGAGACTGAATGCCAGCACCGTCAGACCCTCGGCGGCATGCGAGTGCGCGTACGCGGACAATAGCGGCAATTCCTGGCGACATGGTACGCACCAGGTGGCCCAGAAGGTCAGGATCACCACCCGCCCGCGTAGCTCGGAAGTGGTAATGCGCCGGCCATCGAACGTCACCAGCGTGGCCGGCGGCGCCTGCTCGCCCAGATGCAGATTATTGGCGATGGCGGTTGAGGCAAACACGGCGGCGGTGCTGAGCGCTGCCACTACCGCGACGGCGCGCCTGAACCTGCGCATCATGGATTCACCGCAGCGGCATCGGGCCGGCGCACATCGAACACTACCGTCATTGACGAGCCATCGGCGAAGCGCAGTACGATCGGTACGTGATCGCCCGGTTGCAGCGTCCGGGTGGGTTGCCGCAGCATGATGTGATAACCGGAGGTCGCAAAGTTCACAGTGCTGCGCGCCGGGATGACGATCTGCGCCACGCTCTGCATGACGTTGTTACCTCGCTGGAGGCTGCTGCGATGCAGGGACGCCTGGCCATAGTCCGGACTTGAAACGCTGAGCAGAATCACGGGCTGGCCGCCGGCATTGTGCACGGTGGCGTAGCCTCCGGCCGGCAGACTCGCCGGCAGCCAGCGTATCCACGCATCATCGACCTCAACGTTAGCCGGCGTGCCGGCGTGCAAAGTACCGCTGAGCAATAGCGTCGTGGCGCACCACAGCCCGCGCCAGCGACTAGAACGCATAGCTCAACCCGGCGGTGGCCGTCCAGCGCGGAAACAATTGATAGCCGGTGAGATTGCTGTAGGCCGGTAACTGCAGCACGCCGTACAGCTGCAGGCGATGGCGCACCTGCACGCTCAAACCAGGACTCACGTACGCCACCACGCCGGCGGTATCGGCGGTATCCGCGAGGGCGCCCTGGTCGGCACTCTTGTGGTAGAGATTGATCTGCAGTTGCGGTACCCAGTGTGCATGAGCCACATAGCGCAAGCCAAAGCTCACGGTGGTGGAATTGCCAGGACGATAATCGTTACCGGCCTGGTTCTGCTGGTGGGCAATGGCGGATTGAAAGCTGCCGGTGGCGAAGGCGTCGAAATCCTGGCTCACCGGCTGGAAGTAGTAGGCGCCGAGAATGATGTCGGTGCTGCCGGTACCAGCCTGCAGACTGGCATCCAGCGGCTGCCCCGCCAACGGACCGGTCGCGAAGCGCACCGCCGTGCCGTAAGAACCCGTGGGCAGCTTGACCCCCAATTGCAGCCCGAGGTTGTGCGTGGGTAGCAACCCCTGATAGCCGCCGATCAGTTTGAT
>DASXLF010000624.1:0-15367 GCA_036496405.1 Steroidobacteraceae bacterium
GATCAGTACGGCACCGATCAACAGCGCGGCGATGGCCAGATAACCCGGCCAGGGCAGGCCACCGATCGGCGGCAGCCACGCCAGAATCGCACCTGCCGCCACGAGCACCAATCCCGGTGTGGTGGTGGGCAGACGGATCAGATCCTGCTCGGCATCGCCAGCCTTGAGTGCCATGGCCGGTGCGCGTTGCGCGGCCTGTGCGGCCGGCAATGCTCCGCCCGCGCAGGCCGCGCCGGTACCGAGTAGCACAAATCCCATCATCGGCAAGAAACGGAGGGTCAATCCGGCGTCGAGTGCGCTGAACTGTCGATTGCCGAGATCGGCGCCGAGAGAATGCAGCACCAGCGCGGCGATCGTCGCTCCCAGCAGCACCCCGAGCAGCGAGCCGAGCAGGCCGCACGCGGCGCTCTCGGCCAGCAGCGCCAGTCGTAGCTGCAGGCGTGTCAATCCCAGCGAGCGCAGCAGACCGAGCGCGACCCGGCGGCGCAATACCGACAGCCACTGGGTCGAAAACACCAGGAAGGCACCCGCCAGCAAAGCCACGAGCGCCAGCATGTCCAAGTTCACGCGGTAGGCGCGCGCGGCGTTACCGGTCCGGCCGCGCTCAATCGGCGCCGTCGCCGCAAATACGCCCGCCGGCAAGACGGTGGCTATGCGTGTGCGCACCGCGTTCGGATCTGCACCGGGCCGCAGGCGTAGATCGATGCGATTGATTCGCCCGAGACGTTCGAGCGTCCACTGAGCAGCGGCGATGTCCATGATGCCGAGCGGCTCGGGATAGGCATCCCCGGGCAGGATGTCGATGACACGCAGAGATCTGATGGCGCCGCCGACAATCACGGGCAGTTGATCATAGCGCCGTAGGCCGAATGTCTCGGCCGCCGCGCGGCTCAGTACGATGGCATCGTGGGCAAACAACGGCGTAATGTCGGCGCTCAGGGCAGCGATTAGCTGCGGTTGCAAGGCCGCGGCTCGAAACGGATCGAGTCCCAGCACATGCAGCGGCGCGCGCTGGGCGGCCACCGGCGCCAGCGGCAACTGCAGCTCCAGCAGGGGGCTGGCGATGCTGACCGATGGGTCGCGCGCAAGAGTGCTGAACAGCGATTCGTCGAAACCCGCCGGTGGCCCGCGAATCACCAGATCGGCGGCGCCGATCAGGCGCCGGCTGGATTGGTCGAATTCGGTCAGCGCGGCGGTGTTGATGAGGTATACGGCCGCACCCAGCGCCACTCCCAGGGCAACCGCCATCACAGTGGCCAGCAGTCGCAGAGGCTGTTCGCGCAGCTGCGCGAGCGTCAGCACTCGCCAGGCCACCGGCACCGCGCGCAGATCGATCACTGTGCATCCGGCTCGAGCCGGCCGGAGCGCAAGTGCACGATCCGGTCGGCGCTGCGGGCTGCCGACAGCGAGTGCGTGATCAGCACGGCGCTGGCGGCGCTGGCGCGCACCTGCTCGCGCAACAAGTGCAGAACTTGTGTCGCGCTGACCGCGTCCAGATTGCCCGTGGGCTCATCGGCCAGCAGCAGCGCCGGTTCATGCACCAGCGCACGGGCAATAGCAATACGCTGCAATTCGCCCCCGGATAATTCGCGCGGATAGATGGCTGCCAGCGCGGCGATACCGCAGCGCTCGAGCCACAAACGCACGCGCGGTTCGCGTTGCGCACGCGGCACACCCAGTAAATCCAGCGGCAACATGACATTTTGCAGTACGGTGAGATAGGGCAACACGTGGAAGGCCTGGAACACGAAGCCCACGCGCGCGCGGCGCCAGCGCGTGAGCGCATCATCATCGAGCGTGCCGAGATCGGTACCTGCGAACACGGCGCGGCCGCTATCGGCGCGCTCAAGCCCGGCGATGATGTTGAGCAGTGTCGACTTGCCCGCTCCGGACTCGCCCATGACGGCAAGAAATTCCCCGGCTTGCAGTTCCAGATTCAGCCCATCGAGCAGCGGTGGGCCGCCGAGCCGATAGCGCTTGCTCAGCGCCTCGAGCCTCAGGATCGCAGTCGTGGACACGGGCCGGGCGGCTTGCGGCGGCTATTTCGCCGGCGGCGTATTGCCGCTGTCGTCCAGATCGGGAAACTGCTCCTCGGGTGATTGATCGCCGTGGATCTGGTAGTCGCGTCGTTGCAGGTACACATTGCGCAGGAATGCGTAGGGATCGTAGCTGCGATCGAGAATCTTATCCTCATCGAGCAGCCCCGCACGCCGGTCGACCACATCGAGCGAGAACAGCCCCCAACGCACATAGGGATCGACGATGTAGGCGCGAATGGTGGTGTATTCGTCGGGCAGCAAACCAATAGCATCGCGCACAGTCGATGGCCCCAGGAATGGCAGCATCACATACGGTCCGCTGTGCACGCCCCATTTGCCCATGGTCTGGCCAAAGTCCGCGTAGTTTCGATCCAGTCCCGATGGCGTGGCCACATCGAATATTCCGCCCAGCCCGAACAGCGTATTGACCACCAGGCGCGTGGTGTCACTGGCGCCGTGGCGCCACTGGCCCTGAAGAAAATCATTGATGATGGTGGTGGTGTACGTCAGGTTACTGAGGAAATTGGATACCCCGGTTCGCACCGGACGGGGTGTGATCTTGACGTAGGCACGCGCGGTCGGGCGCAGGATCGCGTGGTCGACCTTGATGTTGAACGCGTAGATGCCGCGGTTGACGCGCTCGAAGCGATCGCGCGGATCGGGTTTGGCCCCGCTGGGCAAGCTGGCGCAGCCGGCTAACGTCAGCAGCAATGCCAGCACGGACACGAGCGTGCGCACCGGGAAACGCGAGACCTGCGAGTCACCTATCAGCATTCGGCGCGAGTCTAGCAGGACTACCGGCGATGCGAGGCCTGCTGTTCGCGCAGCCACCCGCGCACTTCATCCAGCTGGGCGCGAAAGCGCGCGCGCTGGATGGCCGAAAGATTGGGCGCCGCCAAGGCCAGCTCCAACTGCTGGTTGGCGAGCGGCAGGTTGCCTCCGGCCAGGTCGTACTGCGCCATGTAGTAGTAGGCATCCCCGGGATCGCCGGCGGCACTGGCCGCAAGCGCCGTGAGCCGGATCTGCGGCGGCGAAGGTTCGACATTGTTGAAAAGGTCGAGCAGGATCTGATGTGCCTGTTGCGCATGGCCGGTGTGCATGAGTGTCTCGGCGTAGCGCACGGTGAGCGGGACATTGCGCGGGAACAGCCGGCTGGAGCGCTCAAATAATGCCAGTGAGGCGTCGGTCTGGCCTGCCGCCGCCAGCGCCTGTCCCAGCGCTGAGTACAACATGGTCATTTGCGGATACGTGGCCTGCAGTTCGGTGAGGGTACGAACCGCGCTCGCGGCGTGGCCGTCCTGCATCTGCAGCAGCGCCTCGCCGTAACGCTCGGCCGGCGTCAGTGCTCGATGATCGCGCAGCGACGCATAGTAGAGCTGCGGGCGGGCTTCCGGCGGCGTGACCAGGACCCGCACGCGCTCCTTGATGAACGAGTAACTGGCCGATTCAGGCTGCGGCGGCGAGCGCGTCATCTGCGAGGCGCGCGCACGCGCGGTGGCAATGCGCTCGCTGGTGACCGGGTGATCCTGCAACAGTGCCGGAATCTCCCCTTCCGACAGTCCTTCGACACGCGACAACGACTCGAAGAACGTTGCCATCTCCTGCGGATCGAAACCCGCGCCGGCCAGCAGTTGAATGCCGACCGCATCGGCCTCGATCTCCTGGCTGCGCGTGAAGTTGATGCTCTGTTGCAGGGCGATGCCCTGGCTCATCGCGATCGCGCCCTCGATCGCCTGGCCGCCGGCACCGCTGGCGGCGCCAATCAGAATCGCTGCCAGCAACGCCGCGGTGGACGCCAGCGACATCCGCGACTCAGCCGCCACGGCGCGGGCCATATGGTGCTGCACGACGTGCCCGGTCTCGTGCGCCATGACGCTGGCCAGCTGCGCCTCGTCCTCGGTGATGAGGATCAGGCCGCTGTTGATGCAGATGAAGCCGCCGAAGGTGGCGAAGGCGTTGACGATCGGCTCTCGCAATGCCTGGTAAGTAAAGGTCTGATCGTCTACACGTGCCTGGGACGATAAGCGCGATCCGAGCTGCTGCAGATAGTCAGTGACCTCGGCATCCTCCAGGATCATGTTCTGATCACGCAGCTCGTTCATTTCCATGCGGCCGATCTGGGCCTCATCGAACTTGTTGATCATGGCGGTGGCCGGACCGCCGAGGTCCGGCAGGTCACTGGCGACGCTGGGTGCGGTCGGGGCAATGCGCTCTTCGTCACCGGCCCAACCGGCCGAAATCGTGAGCAGACAGCCTAGAATGGCAGCGAGAGTGCGGTGCATAAACCCTTGAGACTATAGCACTTGGGCTTCGACAACGGCTGCGGCAGCAAGTTTCCCGCCGCCGCGGCAAGACGTGCGCTAAAGCGCTTCGGAGGCGAAGTCAGCGAGCCGCGAGCGCTCCCCGCGTACCAGAGTGATATGACCGGAATGGTCCCAGCCCTGGAAGCGGTTGACGACATAAGTAAGACCGCAGGTGGTCTCGGTCAGGTAGGGCGTATCGATCTGGGCGATATTGCCGAGGCACACGAGTTTGCTGCCCGGACCGGCGCGCGTCACCAGCGCCTTCATCTGCTTGGGCGTGAGGTTTTGCGCTTCGTCAAGAATGATGAAGCGGTTCAGGAAGGTGCGTCCGCGCATGAAATTCAACGAGCGAATCTTGATGCGGTTGCGCAGCAGATCGTTGGTCGCCGCGCGGCCCCAGTTGCCGCCTTCCTCGCTGCGCGTGAGTACCTCGAGATTGTCCATCAGGGCGCCCATCCACGGTTCCATCTTCTCTTCCTCGGTGCCCGGCAGGAAGCCGATGTCCTCGCCGAGCGGGATGGTCACGCGCGTCATGATGATTTCCATGAAGCGATTGCGCTCGAGCGTCTGCGTCAGGCCCGCGGCCAGGGCCAATAACGTTTTGCCGCTGCCGGCAGGGCCCAGCAGCGTGACGAAATCGATGTCCGGATCCATCAGCAGATTGAGCGCGAAGTTCTGTTCGCGATTGCGCGCCGTGATGCCCCAGACGCTGTGCCGTTCGCTGCGAAAATCGCGCGCCAGTTCGAGCGTGGCCGAGTCGCCCTCGACCTTGCGGATAATCGCTTCGATGCCCTCGGCGCCGGCTTCGTGCACGCACAGATTGCGGCGCCAGTGGGCCGCCGCGGCGCCGCTGACCTGATACCAGGTGCGATCCCCGTCCTTCCACGAGCGCATGTCGCGTCCATGCCGTTCCCAGAAATCCGCCGGCAGCGTCTCTAAGCCGGTGTACAGCACATCGGCGTCTTCGATGGTCTTGTCGCTGTAGTAATCCTCGGCCTGCACGCCGACGATGGCCGCTTTGATGCGCAGATTGATGTCCTTGGACACCAGCGCGACGCGCGCCTGAGGCAGCTGCCGCTTCAACGACAGCGTCTGTCCGAGGATCAGATTGTCGGCACCGGCCCCAGGCAGGCCGGCGGGCAAACCGCCCGAGAGCTCGCTGGTCTGAAAGAACAGCCGGCCTGAGGAAGGCCTCTTGCCATGATTGCCGCTCAGGCCGGACGGGATGATCAACCCGGCTTCAATCTGTTCCTTGCTGACGCCGCGCATGATGTCATCGAGAAAGCGGCTGACCTGGCGCGCATTGCGCGAGGCCTCCGACAGGCCCTTTTTATTGGCGTCGAGTTCCTCCAGCACCACCATCGGCAGGTAGATGTCGTGTTCCTCGAAACGGAAAATGGCGGTCGGATCGTGCATCAATACGTTGGTATCGAGCACGAACAGACGCCGGGTCGCGTTGGCCGCCTTCACAGCGCTTGTGCCGCTTCGAGCACTTGCTGCGCGTGTCCGTCAACCTTGACGCGACGCCACTCGCGGCGCAGTACGCCCTTGGCATCGATGAGAAAAGTGCTGCGCTCTATCCCGAGAAACTTGCGCCCATACATGCTCTTCTCGCGGATGACGTCAAACAGTCGGCAGACCTGCTCATCGGCGTCCGACAGCAGGGCGAATGGAAATTGCATCTTGTCGCGAAATTTCTCATGCGAGGCCATGCTGTCACGCGAGATACCAAATACCGCCGCGCCCGCTTTGGCGAATCGTGGCGCCAGCGCGGCGAACTGCCGGCCCTCGAGCGTGCAACCGGAGGTGTCGTCACGCGGATAGAAGTAGAACACTACCTTGCTACCGAGCAGGCCCTTGAGGCGCACGTGGGTGCCGCCGGTGGCCGGCAGCGTGAAATCCGGCACTTTGCGATCGAGTGCCAGCGATGTTGAACCCGTCTTGCTGCGCGCGGCGCTCATGACTTGACCGGTTCCAGGATGGCATCGAGATTAAGCGAATCACAGAAATCCATGAATTCCTCGCGCAGTTGCGCCACCTGCAGTTTCGCCGGAATGTTGATGATCATCTGCACCGCGAACATCGGTGCGCCGGTATGTGCGGCCGGATATCCGCGCGTGGATACTTCGACGATGTCGATGCCGCGGCCGGCGAAGAAGCCGGACAATCCGGCGAGGATGCCGGTTTGATCCAGGCTCACGATGTCGATCGAGTATGGCAGCATGTCAACGCGCGCGCTCTTGGGTTCGGTGCGCTTGAGATGCACGCTCAGGGCGTCGGTTTCGGCCAGTCGCGCAAGCTCCGATTCTATGCGTGCCAGCGCGTGCCAGTTGCCGCTCACCAGCAGCAGCATCGCGAATTCCGATCCCAACGCCGCCATCCGGCTCTCGGCGATGCTGCCGCCGCACTCGGTGATGACGCGGGTCAATTCATGGACCATGCCAGTACGGTCGGTGCCGATGGCGGACAGGGCGAGATGCTGCTTCATTGCGTCGGAAGTCACGGTACGGTGTGGCAGTGTACCGGGACTCGCGCGGCTTGCGAACGATACCAGCCGCGCATGGTCCGGACCTCGCGCGCGGCTGACTTGCCTACGGTCCGCCCGCGCCCGTAACATCGCGCCCCCGATAACGGGTTTGAAGCATTTGAATTGTCACGGCACTTTGCGGGGTCGGCGCTGAATGTTCTCCGGTAGCCTGGTCGCGATCGTCACACCCATGCACGCCGACGGCTCTATCGACTGGCCGGCTTGGGAGCGATTGCTGGTGCTGCACCTGGAGGCCGGTACCAGCGGCATTGTGGTGGGAGGCACCACCGGGGAGTCGGCCACTCTGACGGAGATGGATCTGGTGGCGCTGCTGGAGCGGGCGCGGCCGCGCTTGCATGGGCGGGCAGCCCTGGTGGTCGGCGCTGGCTGCAGCAGCACGGCGGCGAGCGTGGAGCGGGCCCGGCGGCTATCGGCCAGTGGGATCGATGGGTTGCTGGTCGTGACCCCGGCCTACAACAAACCCACGCAGGAGGGGCTGTACCGGCATTATGCGGCTGTGGCGGAGGCCTCCAGTGTGCCGGTGGTGCTCTATAACGTGCCGTCGCGCACGGCGGTGGATATGCTGCCGGCGACCGTGGCGCGTCTGGCGAAACTGCCGCGCATCATCGCGGTCAAAGAGGCGGTGGCCTCTATGGATAGGGTGCGCGAACTGGTGGCGGTCACGCCGGGGGATTTCGCCGTATTGTCCGGCGATGACGCGACCGCCGCGGCGGCGATGGCCCATGGCGCGAGAGGAGTGATTTCAGTGACGGCGAATGTAGTGCCCAAAGCGATGGCGGAATTGACGGCGGCCGCTCTGCGAGGCGAGCGCGAACGCGCGACGCGTCTGGACGCGCCGTTGCGTGCATTGCATGAGGCGTTGTTCGTCGAATCCAATCCCATTCCGGTCAAATGGGCCATGGCGCAACGCGGATTGATCCAGGGCGGTCTGCGCCTGCCGATGACGGAACTGTCCGAGTCCTGCCGCGCGCGCGTCAGTGCCGCGCTCGAGGCCGCCGAGGGGCGAGAGAGCTTCGCGCAGGCGAAGTCGGCGTGAGCGATATCAATCTGTGTGCGCGCGCGCGGGTGTCCGCGCTCTGTCTGGGCCTGAGCGCGCTGCAGATGTTGTCGGGCTGCACGTTCTACAATTCGATATTTCACCGCTCACATGACAACGGCTGCTCGGAGAAGCCGTTCCAGGGCAATAGCGAAAACCTGCCCGGTATCGTCGTGCCGGAGGGCCTGAGCGCACCCGACACGAGAAATGTGGTGAAGGTGCCGGTGCTCACCGAGCCGGAGCGCGTGCGCGCCAGGTCCGAGCCGTGTCTGGCGCAGCCGCCAAACTATGGAACCGGCACCTTCATTTCCACGCCGGTGCGATCGCATGCGCCCATGGGCCAGTCGGCTCCAGCTCCAGCTCCAGTCCCGGTGCCGCCATCGTCGAAACCAGATTAGAATTTGCCCGGCCGCCGATGGCGTCGGCCGCGGGAAATTCTTACAGAATCGCTAACAGGTTTAATTCGTATCTCATTGAATTTGTTTGAATGGAGAGGTGGCCGAGCGGTCGAAGGCGCTGGACTGGAATTCCAGTAACATCTTCACGGGTGTTCGTGGGTTCGAATCCCACCCTCTCCGCCACAGGTCCACGGTGATCCGCGCCGGTTCCTTCGCGACGACTAACCGTGAACCCCGTCAGGCCCGGAAGGGAGCAGCGGTAACGGCCCGGTCGGGTGCCGAAGATATGACTGGTGCGGATCACCTCCCAGCAGTTTCTAATATGGCATGAGTTCCTACACCGCACTGGCACGCAAATGGCGGCCACGCAGCTTTGCCGAGATGACCGGCCAGGAGCATGTGCTGCGCGCGCTCGCCAATGCGCTGGCCAGCGATCGCATGCATCACGCGTACTTGTTTGCCGGCACCCGCGGGGTGGGCAAGACCACGGTCGCACGCATCCTGGCTAAATGCCTGAACTGCGAATGCGGAGTGAGCGCCACGCCGTGCGGGAACTGTGCCAGCTGCCGGGAGATCGACGCCGGCCGCAGCGTCGATCTGATCGAGGTGGACGCGGCCTCGCGCACGCGCGTCGATGACACGCGCGAGTTGCTGGACAACGTCCAGTACGCGCCGACCCGCAGCCGCTATAAGATCTATTTGATCGACGAAGTCCACATGCTCTCGGCGCATTCCTTCAACGCCTTGCTCAAGACGCTCGAAGAACCGCCGCCACACGTGAAGTTCCTGCTCGCGACCACGGATCCGCAGAAATTGCCGGTCACTGTGCTGTCGCGCTGCCTGCAGTTCAACCTCAAGCGGCTGTCGGTGGCCCTGATCAGTGCGCGGCTGCAGCACATCCTGCGCGCCGAGAACATTGAATTCGAGTCCGCGGCCGTGCAATTGCTGGCGCACGGTGGTGACGGCAGCCTGCGCGATGCCTTGTCGTTGCTCGATCAATTGCTGGCCTATGGCAACGGCAAGGCACTGGAATCCGACGCGCGCGCGATGCTGGGCACGGTGGGCCGCGATCAGATCGAGCGTCTGGCGCGATTGCTGGCCGCGGGTGATGCCCGCGGCCTGATCGACTACGCCCAGCAACTGGAGGAACGCGCCAGCGACCCCGCGCAATTGCTGGAGCAGCTGGCGGCATTGTTCGAGCGTGTGGCTCTCAAGCAATTGGTGCCCGACTTCGAAGGCGATGAACTGCATCCGGTCGAATTGCTGGCGCAGCTGGCTGCGACAATTCCCGCCGAGGATGTGCAATTGTTCTATCAGAGCGCGATCCTGGGACGGCGCGATCTGCCACTGGCGCCGGATGCGAACACCGGCTTTCGCATGACGCTGATTAGAATGCTGGCGTTTCGGCCGCCCGCGGCGGGCGCGGGGAGCGCCGGGACGCCGCTCCCCGTTGCCGCAAAGGGCGCAGCCACGGGCACTGCAGCGACTCCCGCGCCGGTGGCGGGCGTCGGGACCGCGGACTGGCCAGCCATACTCGCGGCCCTGGACTTGAATGGCGCGCCGCGGCAACTGGCGGCCAACTGCACGTTGCTGGCGCACGAGGGCGCCGCCGTGCGGCTCGCGCTCGACCCGCGCAGCGCACCCATGCGAACGCGCGCCTCCGAGGACAAGTTGGCGCAGGCGCTGGCGCGTCATTTCGGCATTGCGGTGCGGCTTGAGATTGAGGTGCGCGACAGTGCCGCCGAAACACCCGCGCGTTTGAGCGAGCGTGCGCAGGCGGAAAGGCGCGCCCAGGCGCGAGCCGCGTTCGAGGCTGACGCCACCGTCGGGGCGCTCAAAGAGCGCTTTGGCGCCAGCGTAGTGCCCGACACGGTGCGCCCGGCCGAGCCGGAGCGTTGATCTGAAGCTACAGAGGTGAAGCCGATGGCCAATATGAATAATTTTGTGAAGCAGGCGCAGGCTCTGCAGGCGAACATGCAGAAGGCGCAGGCCGAAATTGCGCACCTGGAAGTCACCGGTGAAGCCGGCGGCGGCATGGTCAAAGTCGTGATGACCGGACGCCATGAAGTCAAGCGCGTGCAGATTGAACCCGCCGTCGTCGGCGAAGAACGCGAGATGCTCGAGGACTTGATCGCCGCCGCGGTCAATGACGCCGTGCATCGGGTCGAAAGCGCGACCCAGGAAAAGATGGCGGCCGCCATGGGCGGCCTGTCGCTGCCGCCCGGGGTCAAGCTGCCCTTTTGATGCCCCGGTATCGCCAGCCATGAAGCATTCGCCCGCGCTCGCAGCGTTGATCGAGGCGCTGCGCGCGCTTCCCGGGGTCGGACCCAAGAGCGCGCAGCGCATGGCGTTTTACCTGCTGCAGAGCGGCCGTCCCGGCGCCAAGGGGTTGGCCGGTGCGCTGACATCGGCGCTCGATCAAGTGGGGCGCTGCGCAAGCTGCCGCATGCTGACCGAAGGCGCGCTGTGCGCGATCTGCAGCAACACGCAACGTGACGCGGGGCTGGTGTGCCTGGTGGAGTCGCCGGCCGATGTGGTCGCGATCGAGGAATCTGGCGGTTATCGCGGACGCTACTTCGTACTCATGGGCCACCTCTCGCCGCTCGATGGCATCGGGCCGCAGGAGCTCGGCGTGCAGGAGTTTGAAGCGCTGTTGGACGGCAAGCTGGTACGGGAAGTGATTCTGGCGACTAACCCGACGGTCGAGGGCGAGGCCACGGCGCATTTCTTTTCCGAACTGGTACGCGCACGCGGCATTGCCGCCAGTCGCATCGCCCACGGCGTGCCGGTTGGCGGCGAACTCGAATATGTCGACGGTGGCACGCTCGCGCACGCGCTGGCCGGCAGGCACTCGCTGTCGTGAAAGGGGACCAACCCCGTTAGTGTCGGCGGGCCGAAGGCGCCGAGCTGTGCGGGTTGCGCAGCCGGTCATACAGCCGGCGCAGGCGTCGGTAGCTCTCATAGCGGCGCGTCGCAAGCGTAGTCCCCACCGCTGCCTGGACTGCGCAGTCCGGTTCGCGCAAATGCAGGCAATCGGCAAACCGGCAGCCGCCGCTGAGCTGTTCAATGTCGGTGAAACCCATGGCCGGCGCGTCCAAGCGATCAATCGCCGGCGCGAAATCACGCACGCCCGGCGAGTCAATGATGGCTCCGCCGCCGGGCAGCGCATACAGAAAGGTGGCGGTGGTGGTATGGCGGCCTTCGTCATCGCGCAGCAAGCTGCCCACGTTGACGGTGCTGTCCGGCACCAGCGCGCGCAGCAGCGACGATTTGCCCACGCCCGACTGGCCCACCAGCACGGCCGTCTGATCGCGCAGCAGCAGCCTTAGCGGCTCCAGACCGGCGGATTCCAGCGCCGATACCCGGAGTGTCACCAAACCCAACTGCTGGTAGGCAACCAGCTCCTGATCGATGGCCGGCTCGATCTCGAGCTCCGCCTTGTTGAGCAGCACCGCGGCGCGTATGCCGGCGCACTGTGCCGCGGCGAGATACCGATCGACGATGTAGAAGTCGGGGGCTGGCCGTGGCGCGACCACCACCAGCAGCATTGACAGGTTGGCGGCAATCAATTCGCCCTGGCCGCGCGCGTTGCTGCGGTACAGTGTCCCGGATCGCGGCTCGACCGCGAGTACGCGCAGCTCCTCGTGACGCGCATCGAATGTGCATTGCACGAGATCGCCGCACACCACCGGGTTGCCGCGCCCCAGCGACCGCGCCATGGCATCCTTGCCGGCTTCGATGCGCACGCGCAGCAGACGGCCATGCGCGGCAATCACGCGGGCGCGCACCGGCCCGGCGCTGGAGTTCTTGGCGGGAAAACGCACGGACATTCCTTGCTATGATGCCTTACTTTCAAGTCAACGAGGCGCTATGGGAAATCACGAGCATTTGATCTGGATCGATCTGGAAATGACGGGGCTACTGCCCGAGAGCGATCAGATCATCGAGATCGCCACGGTCATCACCGACAAGGATCTCAATGTGCTCGCGGAAGGGCCGGAACTCGCAATACATCAAAGCGAGGAGGTGCTGGCGCGCATGGACGCCTGGAATCAGCGCCAGCATAACGGTTCCGGTCTGGTCGCGCGCGTGCGTCTGAGCCGCATGACCCTGGCGGAAGCGGAGCGACAGACGCTACTGTTCCTCACGACGCACGTGCCGCCGGGCACATCGCCGATGTGCGGTAACGGTATCTGCCAGGACCGGCGTTTTCTTGCACGGCTCATGCCGGAACTCGAGCGTTTCTTTCACTACCGCAATCTCGATGTCAGTACGCTCAAGGAACTGGCGCGCCGCTGGATGCCGGGGCTGAGCACGGGCTTCTCCAAGCAGTCCGCACACCTGGCGCGTGCCGACATTCACGAATCAATCAAGGAACTGCGTTTCTACCGCGAACGCATGTTCGTGACTTCTTGACGGCGCCCGAGGCGTGAGACCTGCGACACTAATTCACATGTTCGCGGCGGATTTGCCGCGCGGCTGCATGTTATAGTCCTCGCATGCTTTGCGAAGCTGACATTAAAGTGTCATGGCGCACCCGCCCGCGCGGTTTTGTCGCGCTGATGGGTCTATACGAGAGCAACTATCTGCGCTTTCTGCAGCTGGCGGGTGATCCGAGCCAACTGGCCGGGACGCTCGTGTCGCATGTTGCCGGCGATTGCGAACTGCAGCTCACCGTGCTCGAACACATGCCCTATACCAGCACCCTGATTTTGACTTATGTGCTCAATTCCGGGTCAAATGCGCCAGCGGAACGACTGCCGGACTTGCGTCTGCGTGCTTATCACGATGCACGGCTGCTCGAGGCCGAGGAATTTCAGGCACAACATAAGACCCACGGTCAGGGCGTGCGCCCGGGGCAACGTGAACTGCATCAGCGCTGGACTCGCAATATGATGCTAAACAAATGGCTGGAATATTGCGCGGAGCGAGGTCATCGTTTCACCGTGCAGGAGCCCGCCGGCTAACGGTGACTCGGCGCTCGGCTTCCGCGCCGCGCAAATCATGCCGCCACTCATGAAACTGATCCCACAACTGGGATTCCTGCGTCTGCCGTGGGATCCAAAAAAAGACGAAGTCGAAGACGACCGACTGGTTCATCTATTTCGCAATCGAGCCGAGCTCAAGAAAGCCTATAGCGGCGTGCAGGATGAAGTGCAGCGGCTCAAGGACCGCATCAAGCAGCAGGAAGGCGCGACTGCGCGGGTGCAGGAGATGCTGCAGGCGCTGGAAGCCCGGCTGAGTGAAACCGCGACCGCGTATCCGACACTGGTGTTCTATCAGCTGCGCGAGTTGTGGGCCCTGGGCCGCACCTTGTTGACGCAATTCGTGGCCGAGTTGGCCGAGCAGCAGGAGGAACGTGAGCGCCGCGCCTTCCTCGCGGAATACAATCGCCGTCAGTTTGATCGCCGTCAGGGGATCGACGCCAACCTGCGGCTGGCCGAGAGCCGCGCGGCTGACGCGCGCGCCGTGGTGAGCGACATCGAACAGCGCATTCAGGCATTGCGCCAGTTCTGGCACTACTTCAAGCGGCGCTCACTGCGTCAGCGGCTGCAGGAAGCCAACCTGCATGCATTGCTATGCGTACAGGATCTCGAGAGCGCGCGTGCCGCGCGTGCCGCGCTCGATGCTGAAACGCCTCCCGAATTCGCGGGCCTGTCGGTGGAAGCGCGCCGGGCGATCAATCTGGCTGCCGTCGCCTACGCGCAGAGTCTGTGCGACCGGTTGGCGCCCACGGGGCTGGTCGAGCCGGCACGCGTGGCGGCCGGCAGGCGCGAGCCACCGCGTGACGACTACGGCGATCGCGCGCGTTGCGAGGCCACGATGGCGGAGATTGTGCGGGCGCGGGCACTACTGGAACAGCGCGGCCAGTTGTCGCAGGAAATCAAGCAGCGCTCTGACCGCTTCCAGGAACTCGCCAACTATCGCAAAGACGGCGATACCGTGCCGGTGGCGGAGAGCCTGTCGGCCACGGTCGATGGCTCGAAGGCCCTGAACGATGATATGTGGGAGATCTACCGCACGCTGCTTCGCTAGCGCGGTCGACTAGTGCGGGGTCGACGAGGCTCGCTGCGCCATTTCCGGCTGGTTACGCTTAGCGTCAGCGGCAACGCCGTCGGCCATGATATCCGCGGCCTGTGCCAGCAGCACATCCGGTTCCTCGCTGACGGTGATGTCTTCGATCGATTTGACCGGCTCCAGCCCATCGGCGACACGGCGCGTGTTCTCCTGAGCCAGTCGCGCCTGATCCTGTGACTTGCGTTCCAGCTGACGCTGCTTGAGATTCAGCGATAGAGTCTTCTCCTGCCGCGCAGAATTGAGACTGCTGAGACTGGCGAGCAACCATTGATAGTCGGCGTTGTGCGAGGCGCGATCAGTCTGTTCGGTGGCAAGCGTCTGCACCAGCGAGCCCTCAGGCGGCAGCGCGCGAAAGGGCACCGCGGCGATGCGATCCCAGGGCAGGGCGTGTTCGAGAATGCCCTCGCCGACATCCTCGGTGCTGATGGCCGATGGCAGCGACAGATCCGGAGTCACGCCGCGCAGCTGCGTGCTCTCGCCGGTGACGCGATAGAACTTGCCGATGGTAACGGTCAACTGTCCCTCGGTGGGCTTGGTCGACCAGCGATCGAGCGGGATGACGCTTTGTACCGTGCCCTTGCCGAAGCTGGTCTGGCCAATGATCAGGCCGCGGTGATAATCCTGTATCGCGCCGGCAAAAATCTCAGAGGCTGAAGCGCTGGTGCGATCAATCAGCACCGCCAGCGGCCCGGAATAGGCCTGCCCCGGATCCGGTTCGTCGAGTACTTCCAGCTGGCCGGTCGTATCCTTGAGCTGTACCGCCGGCCCGTGATTGAGGAACAAATGTGTCAGGCCAATGGCCTCGGGCAGGTAGCCGCCGCCGTCGCCTCGCAGATCGAGCACCAGGCCGTCGACACCACCGGCGCCGGCGAACTGCTGCAGCAGCCGCCGCACATCGTGGGTGGTGCTGCGGTTCTCCGCGCTGTTGCCGGCGCTATCCTCCATGTCGTTATAGAAGCTCGGCA
>DASXLF010000625.1:0-2128 GCA_036496405.1 Steroidobacteraceae bacterium
CGTCTGGCAGCTTGAAATCGAGATCGCCACCCCACAGGCCCATCAGCCGGATGAGGCGCTCCCGTTCGCTGGCAGCGCGCTGGCGGGCGGTGGCCAGTTGCGCCGTGACCTCCGCGTAGAAAACCTGCTCGCGCGCCTGATCGAGTTTGTTCATCGCACCCGTCTCGCCCAGTCGCCGCGCGAGCTCGGTTGCGGTTTCGGCAGCGGACTTTGCCTGCTCGAGCAATCCGCCGAGCTCGCGCGCCGCAACTGCGCGAGAAAACGCGCGCCGGGTTTCGGCCGCGACGCGCAACGTTTCCTCGGCGGCACGGAGCTGCGCCTGCCAGAACCGGTCGGCGGCAATCTCTGCGCGAGCCGGCAAAGTCGCGAGCGCCAGGATGTCGACGACGATCCTGCGCTCGATCTCGATCTCGATGGAGGTCGAAACTCGGCTCAGTGAAAAGGCCGGATCGGCGGGCAGGCTCGCCTGCACCATCGCGGCTTCCGCAAGGCCAAGCTCGTTGTAGGCGGCCTGCAAGCCTCGATTGCTGAGGAGCGCGATCCGCACGGCCGCATCGGCATTCAATGGCCGCCGCAGCAAGGCCCTGACCCTGGCACGCGCCGCTTGCGTCTCCTCTGGCGTTCGCAACGCCATGACGTCTTTGTTCAGGTCATGACCAACGATGTCGGCAACCGCACTCATGCCGCCGTCGGGCGACCATGTTTGGCAGGCCGACAGCAGCAATGCCGATGCGATGGCGAGCGCTGCTCGCATGTGCCACCTCACTGCCTCGGTGGAGGCGCCACTTGCTGGTTCTGCTCTTGCCAGGGCTTCGGCTCGACCGGCCGCTGCGTTTTGTAGGGCGCAACTGTGGAGCGATACTCCACCGGACGGGTGCGCGCAGATGGATCGGACGGATCGGCGCCCACCAAGGGCGCTGGCGGCGCGGCCCAGCATCCTGCAGCCATAGCCGCTAGTGGCAAGGCCAACAGGGTCCTGATCCATTGCCACGATGAAGATCGCGACCGCGCGACGGCGGTGGACCTCGCTCCACGATGGCGCATGATTTCAATCCGCATTGCCTGATGCATTCAGGCAAGTCGCGCAGGCGACTCGTGCGCTTGTCACGACAAGCCCTGGGCTGAACACCGAATCCGTGCGTGCGCCCGCTTGGGCCGCGCGCAACGGACTACTCCATTCAGCCGAGGAACTTTGGCGGTTTGGGCAGCGCTTCCGGCGGCAAGCCAAGCAAGGCCATTGCCCGAGCGAACTGGATCAGGTGAGAGACTGACATGTCAGGCGCCGCCGAGATCTCGGGCACCAGCACCGCCCCGCAGCAGGGCATTCCGGCAACGCCACTGCAACAATGACCTAGGCAGCCTATGCGATCGGTTGACGACGGGGCGCTCGCCACCGCCATTTTCACAATGACTGTCGCGGCGATCTGATCCTGGTGCCCGGCCATCATAGGGACAGCGATATCCGCTGGGGCAGACGCATGGTCTGCATGATGCGTGTGGCCGGCGTGGGCATATGCCAGCGACGGCGCCAAGCAGGCGGCGACCAGCAGTGCCACGACTCGGATCAAGCGCAGGACCATGGTCCAAGCGTATCACATTGGGGCTGGCCCATCCAAGCTACCTCGACTGCCCCTGCACCTTTCCACAGTCCTGCTTATGCGGCGCCCCACGTCTGCGTCAAAAAGGGCGGCACCTCGATGGTGCCGATCTCTGGCAGTGCCTACACCTACGCTTACGCCAACCTGGGATTCGTTGCCTGGATCATGGGCTGGGATTTGACGATACGCCAGGTTCAGAAGCCGAGCTTGATCTTTGCGGGCCCCTGGACAGGCTTGCAATCAACACTGCCAAAATGCCAATGAGAAAAATGCCATCGAATGTTCCCGCCCCGCCAATCGAGGCCACTGGAGCACCCAGCCCCTGAATGTTGCCAAGATTGAGCAGATCGGCGCCGACGAGTGTGCCGAGGCTGCCACCAATATAGGCGAGCGGCGCGGCGTGCTCGCGCGAGAGCAGCAACGCGACAACGGCGGTGGTCGCGGCGGGAACGAAAACCGGCTCTGCTATTCCAAGCCCGGGAACCGGCTGGGCCAGCGTGTAGCACACGATGGCGACGGCGGCGATGGCG
>DASXLF010000626.1:0-1804 GCA_036496405.1 Steroidobacteraceae bacterium
GCCGACAGGGCCATCGGCCTCGCCTTCGAAATCGCCAGAGCCAACGCAGAACTGCTGAGCAGCGAAGCAGATGTGGCGCAGAAAGCCGCTGCGGATGCGGCTTCCTCGACGCAGGCGCTGCAGCGGGTGCAACAGCAACTCGATGGGCGGCGCGCGAAAATACAGGCGGAGATCGCATCCACGCAGCGGCGCCTGGCTGCCGCTCCCAAAGCACAGGGCGCTGAGGTGCAAACGAGAATCTCGGAGCTGCAAAGCGAGCTCGACCTTGTGAACGCGCGCCGTAATCTCCACGGCTCGATGTCGCAGTTCACCTACCAGAGCGATGCGAACGGCGCTGGCGTGAACGCGCTGAAGGCGCACATCGATGCCATAGCGGTATCGATTCCCTCCTCGAGCGGCGGCGCCGGGCCGGCGGGTGCCGCGGCGGGTTCCGCGTCAGGGTCGGCCGCCGCGCCGACAGCCTCGAGCCCGCTGAGCACGGGAAGCGACAACGGTTCCGGACGCCTCGGCATCTGGGACCTGGCCGCGAACGTGCTGCGGCTCTCGGACAAGATCCGCACCATCGATATCGTCGACCGCCGCACCGCCGCCCTGCAGGACACGTTCATGCAAATACGCACTCCGCCGCAGGAGAGGATCAAGGCGCTGTCGGCTCGCGGTGACGCCCTCGCGGAGCAGGCGGATTCGTCCAACGGCGCAGCCTTGAAAGGCGTGCGAGATCAGTTCGACACCCTGGCGTGGCTCTTCAAGCAGACCGCCGCCATTCTTCTCCCGCTGAGCCAGGAAGGCGTGCTGCTAGATCAGTATCGACGCAACCTCAGCAGCTGGCGCGACAACGCGCAGAGTCAGTACCTTGACGCACTGAAAGCGCTGGGAGTGCGCCTCGCGATATTGCTGGCATTGCTGGCAATTGTGTTCGCAGCCGCGGAAGCATGGCGACGCGGAGTGCTTCGCTACGTGCAGGAGCCGCGGCGACGCTATCAGTTGCTGCTGGTGCGCAGAATCGTTTTCTGGGCGCTGGTCGTGGCCATTGTCGGCTTCACCTTCGCCACGGACCTGGGGTCGCTCGCCACGTTTGCCGGCCTCCTCACGGCCGGCCTCGCAGTGGCCATGCAGAGCGTGCTCGTCTCCATCGTCGGTTATTTCTTCCTCATCGGGAAGTACGGCATCCGGGTGGGCGATCGCGTGCAGATTGGCAGCGTGACCGGCGAAGTCATCGACCTCGGCCTCGTGCGGCTGCATCTGATGGAGCTCAGCGGCCAGGGGTCGCTCGGGCCGACCGGCCGGGTCGTCGCGTTTGCGAATTCGATCGTCTTCCAGGCCTCGGGCGGCATCTTCAAGCAGATTCCCGGCGTCAACCTGGCGTGGCACGACATCACGCTCACGCTGCCTCCGAAGGCCGACCCCTCTGCGATGAAGGAAAAGCTTCTGGCCGCTGCCAACCAGGTGCTCAGCGAATACAGCGAAGACATGGCGCGCCAGACCCGGGAAATTCAGAAAACCACATCGCTGCATGCTGGCGGCGAAGCACAGGCACAGGTGCAGCTGCGCTTCTCCGCCTCCGGCGTCGAGGCGCTCGTGCGCTATCCCGTGCAGCTGCAGCGTGCCGCGGAAATCGACGAGCGCATATCCCGCGAGTTGCTGAAGGTGATTACGGACGCTGCCGCTTGAACAAACCCTTCACACCCGCTCTTGGCCGCCCGGTGTTCAGTTGGCGAAGGCTTGAACGACTGGTTTTGGCGGATTTCTGAATAGCCGGGAACGGCTGGTACTGGCCGGTAAGCGACCGTCGGACACGATGGCG
>DASXLF010000627.1:0-1674 GCA_036496405.1 Steroidobacteraceae bacterium
GTGAGCTATACGACCAGCTACATCCGCCTCAAAAGGCCTTCTCGTTCAAGAACGGCTCGGGCTTTAAGGAGCCGTCGCGCTGCTTGACGAGCATCTGCACCTTGCCCTCGGCCTCATCCAGTTCCTTCTTGCAGGACGCCGATAATCCGACGCCTTCTTCAAAGAGCTTGAGCGACTCCTCGAGGGCTAGGTCGCCCTTCTCCAGTTGCTCTACGATGGTTTCGAGCTTCTTGAGCGCTTCTTCAAACGATGCCATGCATTTGCTCCGCGGGGGTTGCGTCCGTATGAGGCAGGACGCTGGCAATTACTTCAGCGGCCGCGTTGTAGCGCCCGAACGGCGCCGCCACCTGCACGCCTTCCACCATGGGCCGCACCGCGTCCAGCATCTCCTGCGCGATCTTGATTCCCTCGCGGCGCGCGGCCTCCGGTGAGTCGGCCTGCGCCATGCGCAGCATAATCTCTTCCGGCATCGACACGCGCAGATCGTTCTTCATGAACTCGGCATTGCGCAAGCTGGTCAGCGGCCAGATGCCGGCGATCACCGGGATGCGGAATCCTTCGATGCGGCGCAGGAAATCCTCCAGCAGTCGCAGGTCGAACACCGGTTGCGTGATAGCGTACTCGCCGCCGGCCTCCACCTTGTACTGGAACCGGCGCAGTTCGTGCTCGATGTCGGGCACGCCGGGATTGGCCGCGATGGCGATGGTGAAGTTGGTACTCGCTCCAATGGAGTTCGACCCGATGTCGAGCCCGTGATTCAGCCGGTGCACAATGTTCACCAGGCCGATCGAGTCCACGTCGAAAACCGCGGTCGCATCGGGGTAGTTGCCCAGCTTGGGCGGGTCGCCGGTGAGGCACAGGATATTATGCAGGCCGATCGAAGAAGCTCCCAGCAGGTCCGACTGGATACTGAGAATATTGCGATCGCGGCAGGTGTAGTGGAGAACCGTCTCGATACCCGTGTGCTGCTGGATCTGGATGCATAGGCTCTGCGCGCTCATACGCGCCGACGCCCGCGGCGAGTCGGGCACGTTGATGGCGTGCACGCCCAGTTGCGCCAGCAGGCGCGCCCCTTCGATCTCCTTGGAGCAGTCGATGCCCCGCGGCGAAACAATCTCGACGAGCGTGATGAACGTGCCCTGCGCGACCAGGGCACCGATGCGGGAACGTTGCGCCAGCGGCGCCGGCGGTGTCTCGGTGGACAGGGCCACGTGCGCGCCGCCTTCCGCGATGCGCGTCTGGGCATCAATGGCCCGCATGGCAGAGCGCATGGCGCGGGTGTGATTGGGCGTGGTGCCGCAGCAGCCGCCCACAATCTGCGCACCGGCCGCAATCGCCTTGCGCGCGAAGCTGGCCATGTATTCCGGAGAGCAGAGATAGATATTGCGCCCTTCCACCGCGCGCGGCATGCCGGCGTTGGGCATAGCCGCGATCGGCAGGGTGGTCGTGCTACGCATTGCCTCCACCGCCGTCAACACCGTCGCCGGGCCGGTAGAGCAGTTCACGCCCACGGCATTCGCGCCCCACTCCGTCAGCAGCACGGCGGCCTGCTGCGGCGACGATCCGTCCAGGCAATTGCTTTCGTCATCCACCGTGACCATCACCATCACCGGCAGATCTGGCGCAGCCTCCTGCGCCGCGGCCAATGCCTCGCGCGCTTCATTCAAGGCCGGC
>DASXLF010000628.1:0-23957 GCA_036496405.1 Steroidobacteraceae bacterium
CCCCCAGCAGAATGATGGCGTGCAGCAGCGTCATGAGCAGCAGCATCGCTATGAGGCGATCGCGCACGCCTTCAGCGCCCCGAGCGCTCGAGTGCGCGCTCGATCGCGGCCATGAACATACCGCTGATGTCGAGATTGAACTGGCGGTCGAGCTCACGTACGCCGGTGGGACTGGTCACGTTGATCTCCGTGACGAAGCCGCCGATGACATCCAGCCCCACGAACAACATGCCGGCCGCGCTCATCGCCGGGCCGATCTGCTGCGCCAGCCAGCGGTCGCGCTCGGTGAGCGGCCGTCCGACGCCCTGGGCGCCAGCGGCGAGATTGCCGCGATGGTCCTGCGCGCTGGGAATGCGCGACAGCGCGTACGGCACCGGTTCGCCATCCACCAGCAGCACGCGCGAGTCCCCGCCGGTGACGATATCGGGCAAATACTTCTGCACGATGGCGAAATGGTTGCCGCCATCGGTGAGGGTTTCGAACACCACGCGCGCATTCTTGTCGCTGGCCTCGATGACGAAGATCGAGTGTCCGCCCATGCCGTGCAATGGCTTGCACACGATCTTGCCCTGCTGGTGCGTGAACGCCTCCATTTCGGCCATGTCGCGGGTCACGAGCGTGGGCGCGCAGCACTGCGGGAACCAGGCCGTATAGACCTTCTCGTTGATGTCTCGCAGGCCGCGCGGCCGGTTCACGACCAGCGCACCGGCAAGCTCGGCGCGCTCGAGAATATAGCTGGTGTAGATGTATTCGGTGTCGAACGGCGGGTCCTTGCGCATCAGGATCACATCGAACTGCCCCAGCGGCTCTACCGCCGGCTCGCCGAGCGTGTACCAATCCTTCGGGTCGGAACGTACGCGCAGCGCGCGCACGCGTCCTTCCGCCACGCCGTCGCGCAGGCGCAGGTCTGCCTGCTCCAGATAGTGCAGTGACCAGCCACGAGCCTGAGCCGCCAGCAGCATGGCCAGAGTGGTGTCCTTGGCGTACTTGATGTGGTCGATCGGGTCCATCACCACTGCCAGTCGCACGTTCGTTCCCATCCTCACTCCTGAAGCCGCCACAGCCGTAAAAACAACCCCAAACCGGCCCCCGCAGATTAACCCGGCGATTATGTTCCGAGGCGCATCAGCGGGCTCTTAAAAACGTGACGGGTGCGGCATGGCGGGGGATTTACCGATATGTTAAAACGCGAGGCGCATTTGCTTACGTTCGGGGTGGTGCCTGCAGGGGCCGCGGGCCCTCTACGTATATGGCTACCCGGAGGTCCTGGAACATGGAATCGACAGCGGAAGAGCGTGGCGGACCCCTCGCGCCGGGCGGTAGCTCGAATCTCAAGGGGCTCAAGGTTCTGGTCATCGATGACAGCAAGACCATCCGCCGTACCGCGGAGACCTTGCTGGCCAAAGAAGGCTGCGAAGTGTTCACCGCCGTCGACGGCTTCGATGCACTCGCGAAGATTGCCGATCATCAGCCCGACATCGTGTTTGTCGACATCATGATGCCGCGCCTTGATGGCTATCAGACCTGCGCCTTGATCAAGCACAACAAAGTATTTCGTTCCATTCCAGTCATCATGCTCTCCTCCAAGGATGGTCTGTTCGATCGCGCCCGCGGGCGCATCGTCGGTTCGGAGCATTATCTGACCAAGCCATTCACCAAGGATGAGCTTCTGAGCGCGATCGAATCGCACATCGGGAGATGAAGCGTGGCATTGATCCTGATTATCGATGATTCCCCGACCGAGGTACACGTGATGCAGAAGGCGCTCGAGCGCCACGGCTATCGCACCGCTGTCGCCGTTGATGGCGCCGAGGGCATCAAGCTCGCGCGCCAGATGCGCCCCGACCTGATCTTCATGGACATCGTGATGCCGGGCATCAACGGCTATCAGGCCACGCGTACTCTGCTGAACGATCCGGACACTCGCACAATCCCCATCGTGATGGTCACATCCAAGGGACAGGAAGCCGATCGCGTCTGGGGGTTGCGGCAGGGCGCGGTCGACTATTTGATCAAGCCGGTGTCGCCCGACCAGCTGGTCGAGAAGGCGCAGGCTACACTTGCCGCCTGACATGCAGGAGAGCGTAGCGCTCAAGAGTCTGCGCGACCGGCCGTTCGAGCTTTTAGCCGAACTCGAACGCCGTGGCCGCGCCGTGACCGCCAGCAGCGCCCCGGACGCCGGGCAGTCGGGCGAATGGGTCGGGGTCGCGTTGCGCATGGCGGGCGAGCTGTACCTGGTGGCGCGCGAGGAAGCGCGCGAGGTCCTGGGCGTGCCCAACCCGCTCACGCGCGTGCCTGGCGCCAAGAGCTGGATACTGGGGCTGGCCAATATTCGCGGTCAGCTGCTGCCGATCATCGACCTGCGCGCATTCCTCGGCAGCGGCCCCACGCCCGCTTCACGCAACACCCGCGTAATCGTGGTCAATCACCGGGACATCCCCGCCGGCCTGCTGGTGGACGAGGTGCTGGGGTTCCGACGCTTTGCCGACGCCGAGTTCACGGGCGACGTACCATCCACCATCGTGCATTGCGAACGCTACATCGCCGGCTCATTCCGCCGCGGCAACGAACAGTGGCCAGTCATGGGCCTGCGCACACTGCTCGAGGATCCTGCGTTCACGGGAGCGAGCGCATGAGCGCCAACACCACCTTCAGGGCCGGACGCGCCCAGCTGCTGGCGATCGTGGCCGCGGTACTGGTCCTCACTGCCGCGATCGCCGTGGTCGCTTTGCCGTCGCTGCGCCAGCCCCAGTGGATTGCCGCGGCCATCGGGGGCGCGGCGCTGATTCCACTGATATTGCTGTTCTCGTACCTGCGCCGCGCCGGATTGGCGGCACTGCAGGCACAGCGCAAAGCCGACGTGCAGCGTATCGAGACCGATCGCAATCAGCAGGCCATCATGCGCCTGCTCGATGAGATGTCGAACCTCGCCGAGGGCGATCTGACCGTGCAGGCCACGGTCACCGAGGACATCACCGGTGCCATTGCCGATTCGGTCAATTACGCGGTCGAGGCGCTGCGCAAACTGGTGGCCACCATCAGCCAGTCCGGCATCCAGCTCGATGGCGCCGCGCGTCAGACCCAGGCGCTGGCCTCGCATCTGGCGCGCGCCAGCAGCGCTCAGTCCAAGCAGGTCGGCGCCGCCACCGAGTCGATCGGCGCCGTGGCCTCCTCGATCGAGGAAGTATCCGGCAATGCCGAACGCGCCGCCGACGTCGCGCGCCATTCGGTCGACGTGGCGCACAAGGGCGGCGATGCCGTGCGCCGCACCATCGATGGCATGAATACCATTCGCGAGACCATCCAGGATACGAGCAAGCGCATCAAGCGGCTGGGCGAGAGCTCGCAGGAAATCGGCAACATCGTGGAACTCATCAGCGACATCGCTGAACAAACCAATATCCTGGCGCTCAACGCCTCGATTCAGGCCTCTATGGCCGGTGAGGCCGGCCGCGGCTTCGCCGTGGTCGCCGACGAAGTCCAGCGTCTGGCCGAGCGCGCCGCGAATGCGACCAAGCAGATCGAGGTGCTGGTGCGTACCATTCAGAGCGATACCAACGAAGCGGTGGTGTCGATGGAGCGCAGCACCACCGACGTGGTCGGCGGCGCGTTGCTGGCGGAAAATGCCGGTGCAGCCCTGCAGGAGATCGAACAGGTGTCGAATCAGATCGCGAGCCTGGTGCAGAATATTTCTGCCAGTGCCCGCGGACAATCGTCGGCAGCGCAGAATATCGCGCGCAACATGCAGGTGCTGCGTGAGATCAGCGCCCAGTCGGCCGATTCGACCAGCGCCACTTCGCAGGCCATCGTCAAGCTCGCCGATCTGTCCGCGGCCTTGCGCAAATCGATCACCGGTTTTCGACTGCCGGGCAGCACCGATACCACCGGCATGCACCGCGGCGCCACCGGCAGCATCACCGCCGCCACCAGCGGTCTGAGCGCCAGCCTCGCTCCTGCCGCCGGCAGCACGTCCGGTGCGTTTTCGGGTAGCAGGATCAAGGCACTCGGCGGCTCGTGATTCAGCATGACTGAGCTGGCGTCGCAAACACTGCAATCGGTCGCGCGCGAAATTGGCGTGGCATTGGGGGAGGGCCGGCAGGCGCTGGAAGCGCACGTCGAGCAGCCCGACAACGCCGCCATGCTCGAGCGCGTGCGCCACGAAATGCACCAGGTGCAGGGTGCATTGCGGGTGCTGGAAATCTACGGCGCGGCGCTGCTGGCCGAAGAAATGGAGCAGGTGTCGCGCTACCTGATCGGTCCCGGCCAGGAACGCAAGAACCAGGCTGAATCCCTCGACGCGCTGATGCGCGCCATGGTGCAGCTGCCCGGATACCTGGAGCGCGTGCTCGCCGGCGGGCGCGATCTGGCCCTGGTGCTGCTGCCTTTGCTCAACGACTTGCGGGCAGTGCGCGGCAGCGCGCTGTTGTCCGAAGGCACGCTGCTGCTGCTCAACCTCAAGTCCGACCGGCAGGCGCAGCCCGCGGCACCGGCGCCGGGCGAGCCGCCGCTGACCGCATCGCAGTGGGCGCGGCGGCTGCGAGCGCGCTTTCAGACCGGGCTCATCGGCTGGATCCGCGGCGAGCGTCCGGAGCAGAACCTTGAAATCATGACCGCGGTGGCCGCGCGGCTGGAACAGGTGGCGACCCAGCAGTCGGTGTTCCAGCTCTGGTGGGTGGTCGGTGCCCTGATCGAGGCGCTGCGCGAGAACGGGGTCGAGAGCAGTATTTCCCTCAAGCGGTTGCTGGGACTGGCCGATCGCGAGATGAAGCGGCTGTTCGAATGGGGCGAGGCGCGCTATGCGCAAAGCCCGCCGGTCGAGCTGCTCAACAACCTGCTGTATTACGTGGCACGCGCAAGCAGCGGCGGTCCGCGCGTAGCGGCGGTGCGCGCCTCATTCCGTCTGGCCGAGCTGCTGCCGGTGGACGAGTCAATCGAGCAGGAGCGCGAGAACCTGTCCGCGCCCTCGATCAAGCTCATGCACACCGTGGCCGCGGCCATCCGCGAGGATCTGTCCAAGGTCAAGGATGTGCTGGACATATTCGTGCGCCGCGGCGGCGGCCAGCCCGAGGAACTCGCCCCGCAGGTCGGGTTGCTCAAGAAAATCGGTGACACGCTCGGCGTGCTGGGTCTGGGCGAATTGCGCGCACGCGTGCAGGAGGCGACCAAGCGGCTCGAGGTCATCGCCGCCGGCAAGGAGGATGTGAGCGAAAGCGCGCTGGTGCAGGTGGCCGCGGGCCTGATCAACGTCGAGGACCATCTCGACGATCAGCTGGTCGGCCTGATCATGCCGCGCAAGCCGAGCGCTGAAGGTGAAACCGAGGGCGAGGCACAGGATACCGACTTTCACCAGGTGCAAGGCGCGGTGCTGCGCGAGTGCGTGGTGAATCTGGCGCGCATCAAGGAATACGTGGCGCAGAACGTCGGCGGTACGCTTGATGCGGCCGGCTTCGACAGCTGGCCGGATCTGATGCGAGGTATCAAGGCCGGTCTGCTGATGCTGGGCAAGACGCGTGCGGTCGATATCATCGAGGACATCACTCGACACCTGAAGAAGGTGATGCAGCCCGGCGGGGTGGCGCTGCCACCCGGATACCTCGATCGATTGGCCGATGCCATTGTCAGCCTCGAGTATTACATCGAGACCCTGCAGGCTGGCCGCAGTGATCCGTGGTACATGCTCGACAACGCGCGCGCCTGCCTGGATACGCTGGCGAGCGCACCCGAACCGGTATTGCCGACCGTGCCGCCGCTGCATACGACGGCCTACGAACGGACACTGCTGATCACCCCGCCTGCCAGAAGCAGCGAGACCACGAGTCTGCGCCGGCTGGACCGGCCGGCCACGGAGCCGCCGGTACTCGCGGCAGCAGCCGAGAGCAGCGCGGCGCTGGCCCAGACCGCACCGGATCCCGAGCTGATCCGTCTGTTCGTCGATGAGGCCACTGAAGAGGTCGCGAAGATCCGGCAGCAGTTCCCGCTCTGGGACCACAATCCGTTGGACGCCGAGCCCCTGCTGACCGTGCGCCGCTCGTTTCACACGCTCAAGGGCAGCGGCCGCATGGTCAACGCGCGCGCACTGAGCGAATTTGCCTGGGCCGTTGAAAATCTGTTGAACCGCATTCTCGAGGGCACGCAGCAGCGCTCCCCGGCGATGCTCGAGACCTTGCGCGCCGCCGTGGCGGTACTGCCATCGATGGTGGCCGATCTGGAATCGGGGCAGGGCGGGCGCACCGATGTGTCACGGCTCGCGGCGCGAGCCCATGCGCTGGCGAGCGGACGCGAGCAGGCCCCGGCGGCACCGACCGAGATAGTGCGTGAGCTACCCGCGGTCGAGCCGCCGTCGCCGCTACCGCCGCCACCACCGGCTCCTGCCCCGGCACCGCCGATGCCCGAGCGCGCCGTGGCGCAAGAACCATCAGTGACCGCGACGGCGCGAGCCGATGCGGAACCGGATACCCTGCCGCCGGTGTTTGCGCAGGATGATCCTGCGCTGCGGGAAATCTACGCGCGTGAGACCGCCAGCCACATCGCCGCCGTGCGCGGCTGGCTGGCCCGTGAACAGAAGCACGCTGCGCCACACGTGTTGCCGGAAGAGATTTTTCGCGCCTGTCACACTCTGCTCGGCAGCTCAACCATGGCCGAGGCGCGTCACGGCATGCGG
Organism: Steroidobacteraceae bacterium; assembly: GCA_036496405.1. Classification (GTDB taxonomy): domain Bacteria; phylum Pseudomonadota; class Gammaproteobacteria; order Steroidobacterales; family Steroidobacteraceae; genus FEN-1191. Next base: position 6,662 of record DASXLF010000628.1, read on the forward strand.
CTGGCGGAGCCAGTCAATCGCTGGCTGCGCAAGGCGTACGACAGCGGCGTCGGGCTCGATGGCTCGGACCTGACACTGCTGGGCGATTGCATGAGCGCCATGGAAACGGTGGCCGGAAATCTCGATGAAGGGACCGGCTTTTTCATGGTGTCGCACGACACGCTGCGTGCGCGTATCGCCCGGGCCGACGTGGACCTGGATCGGCGCATCAGCGAGGCCACGGACATTACCCACTTGAGCAGCGTGAGCCTGTCGCTGCCGCCTCCGGCCGAGTCGCCAATGGCGTCTCCGGTCCCGCCACCACGAGCGGCGGTTCCGGTGGAAGAAGCGCCGGCGGCGGACTTCGATCCCGAGATCGCCGCCATCTTCACCGAGGAAGCGGTGGAACTGCTGGATGCGGCGGAGTCAGCGCTCGAGGCGTGGAACGCCTCGCCGCACGACGCCTCCCAGGTCGCGGCATTGCGACGGCCGCTGCACACGCTCAAGGGTGGGGCGCGCATGGCCGGCATCGTCGCCATGGGCGAGCTCGCGCACGAATTGGAAAGCCTGATCACGCGCATCGAGCATGGACTGGCGAGCGCCGATCAGAGTGCCCGCAATCTAGCGCAACAGGCGCTGGATGAACTCTCGAAGATGCGCGATATCATCGCCGATGGTCAACCGGCCGCCAGCGCTCCTGCGCTGATCGCGCGCATTCAGTCGGCAGCGGCCTCAGCCGCACCGGCCGCGATTGCCACCGAAACCGAAGTGCGGCCGATTCTGCCACCGCCGCCGCAGGCGGCGAGCGAGCCGCTGAGCGACGAGGCGCCGATTCGCTTCGATCTGCCCTCGGCCGAGGAACCACTGAGCGTACCGCTGCCGCCGCCCGAGCCGGAGCAACTGTGGCCGTTCGACACCGCTTCCTCGCGCGAGCCGGCCGTGTCGCTCGATGAATTGCTGCCGCCCGATCCCACCGAGCTGCTCGAAGTGCTGCATCAGCTGCCACCGGTTTCGCTCGAGGGCTTGTTGCCGGACGCGACGCTGTCGCTGGATGTATTGCAGCAGGCGCAGGAGTTGCCCGAGTCTCTGGATGCCCTGCTCGGCGCGCCGCCATCGGTTGCGCCAGTCCCATCGCCATCGCCGCCGCTCCCGCCGCCGGTGGAGGTCGCGCCAACAGAGGTCAGCGCCGCCGACTTACCCCAGGCGCCATCGCTGCAGGTGCCGGAAATTACGCCGGTGCCGGTGCCAACGCCGCTCAGCGAAATGCCGGCACCGGCCGCACCGCTGCCGCCAGGGCGCGAACCCGTCGCCGCCACCGACCGCGTCGAGATGGCGCGCGTGAGTGCCGAGCTGCTGGATCAATTACTCAATAACGCGGGCGAAGTCAGTATCGCGCGTGCCCGCCTGGAACAGCAGCTGGGTTCGATCGAGTTCAATCTGGGCGAACTCTCGCGCACCGTCACGCGCCTAAAGGAGCAGCTGCGCAAGCTCGAGATCGAAACTGAAGCGCAGATACTGCACCGCCACGAAAACGAAGGCGGGCATCGCCAGGACTTCGATCCGTTGGAGCTGGATCGTTATTCCGCCATCCAGCAGTTCTCGCGCGCGCTCGCCGAGTCGGCCAACGACGTGGCCAGCATCCAGGGGCTGCTGGAGAACCTGATCGGCGAGGCACAGAATCTTTTGCAGCAGCAGTCACGGACTGTGACCGAGCTGCAGAACGGCCTGATGCGCACTCGCATGGTGTCCCTGCAGCGGCATGTGCCGCGGCTCGCGCGCATCGTGCGTCAGAGCGCTGCCGACACCGACAAACGCGCGGAACTGGTGGTGGATGGGGCCTCGGGCGAACTCGACCGGCAGGTGCTCGAGCGCATGCTGCCACCCTTTGAGCACATGTTGCGCAACGCCGTGGTGCACGGCATCGAGACGCCGGCAGCGCGCCGTGCGGCCGGTAAGGACGAGACCGGGCATATTCATTTGAACCTGCGACGCGAAGGCGCCGAGGTCATCGTCGAAGTCAGTGACGACGGCGCGGGCATGAATCTGAGCGCCATACGCGATAAGGGCCGGGAGTTGGGACTGATCCGACCCGAGCAGGAACTGTCGGATGAAGATGTCATGCAGCTGGTGCTGGAGCCGGGCTTCTCCACCGCCAGTTCGCTCACCCAGCAGGCTGGCCGCGGAGTGGGCATGGACGTGGTGGCGGTCGAGATCAAGAAGCTCGGCGGCGCGTTGCACATGGAAAGTACGCCCGGCCTGGGTTCGCGCTTCACCATCCGGCTGCCGTTCACCCTCGCCATCAGCCATGCGCTGGTGGTGCGCACCGGCGATGAGTACTACGCTTTGCCGTTGCCCACAGTTGAGGGCGTGGTGCGCATATCGCGTTCCGATGTCGAGGCGCATCTGCGTAACGACAGCGCCAGCTTTACTCACAGCGGGCTCAAATACCGCTTGCAACCGCTGGCACTGTACGTGGGAATGGAACCCTCGCCGCTGCCGGAACTGGACGTCACCATTCCGGTGGTGCTGGTGCGCGCCGGCGAGCATTCCACCGGCCTGGTGGCCGATGAACTCATCGGCAGCCGCGAGATCGTGGTCAAGCCGGTGGGACCGCAGATCTCGGGCATACGCGGCATATCCGGTGCCACCGTCCTGGGCGATGGCCGCATCGTCATCATTTTGGATATCGGTGCGCTGGTGCGCGCCGAATGGCGCGGACGCGCGGCGCCGATCGTCACCCGCGACAAGGCCGATCGGCGCACCTTCGTGCTGGTGGTGGACGATTCCATCACCGTGCGGCGAGTGACCCAGCGGCTGCTGGAGCGCAACGGCATGCGCGTGCTGACCGCGCGCGACGGCCTGGACGCGGTGGCGCTGCTGGCAGAGCACGTGCCCGATATTATCCTGCTCGATATCGAGATGCCGCGCATGGACGGCTATGAGGTGGCCGCGCACGTGCGTGCGGATGCGCGACTGCGCGACATCCCGATCATCATGATCACCTCGCGCGTGGGCGAGAAACATCGCGCCAGGGCCATCGAGCTCGGGGTCGATGACTATCTGGGCAAACCCTACCAGGAGAGCCAGCTGCTCGACGCCATCGCACCGCTGGTGGCACAGCGACGCGCCAGTGCACTGGCGTCCGGTGCCGGCCGATGAGCGAGCGTATCGCCGAGGTCTACAGCCTGTTGATACCGCTTGCGGATTCGCGGCTGCTGGTGCCGCGCGCCTGTGTGGCCGAGGTGGTCGGCTATCAGGTCCCCTCGCCCATGGAAGGCGCGCCGGCCTGGTATCTGGGACTGGTGAACTGGAATGCGCGCTCGCTGCCGCTGGTGTCGTTCGAATGCGCCTGCGGCCAGCCGGTTCCGCCGACCGGCGGCCGCTCGCGCGTGGTGGTGTTTCACGCGCTCGGCGGGCGCATCGAAGCCGGCTACTTCGGCATCGTCTCGCAGGGCTTTCCGCAACTGGTGCGGGTCAGCAACGACGTGGTGCGCGCCGATCACTCGCGCAGCTTCCCGGAGCGCTCGCCGGTGCTGTGTCAGGTACGCATGCTCAATGAGACGCCACTGGTACCGGATCTGGAGCGGCTCGAACTCATGATCGCCGAGGAGACCTCGGTGATGCCGGAGCGGGATGCCGGATAGCAACTCTCTGCTGCGATTCGTCGCTGCAGCGCTGGTGGTCCTGCTGATTCCCGGGCCGGGTGTGATGTACGTGGTGGCGCGCAGCGTCAGCCAGGGGCGTCGGGCCGGCCTGGTCTCAGTATTGGGGTTATCGGCCGGTGCCCTGGTGCACGTCGCGGCCGCCGCCGCCGGCATATCGGCGCTACTACTGGCCTCGGCCACCGCCTTCGGCATGATCAGGATATTGGGTGCCGGCTACCTGATTTATTTGGGTGTCCGTACCCTGTTCGCGCGCCAGGTAACGGCGCGCCTTCCAGCCGCTGCGCCGCGCTCCTTGCGTCGTTTGTTCGCGCAGGGAGTGATGGTCAGCATCCTCAATCCCAAGGTAGCGGTGTTCTTCCTCGCTTTTCTGCCGCAGTTCGTGGAACCGAGCCGCGGGTCCGTGCCGCGGCAAGTGCTGATGCTCGGACTCATCTATATCGCGCTGGCACTGAGCACTGACAGCGCCTATGCCACGCTCGCCGGCAGCATAAGTCAGTGGCTTCGCGGCCGGGTAATGCAGGGGCCGTTGCCGCGATACCTCAGTGGGGGAATCTACCTGGGATTGGGAGTCGGCACGGCCTTGACCGGCAGACGGCATTAGCGGGTTTATCGCCCAGGCTTGATTTCCGCGCCCCACGGCCCCATGGCCATGGGTCATGGATACACCGATCGATGACAGCAGCGTCGAAATGGCGGCCCTCGACGGCTATTCACGCACTGTGGTGGGCGTGGTGGAGCAGGTGGGCGCGGCCGTGGTCAGTGTGCACATCGGCCGCAGTCACCGCGGCGAAATCATCAACGCCGGCGGCGGCTCGGGCGTCATCGTCACCCCCGATGGCTACCTGCTCACCAATCAGCACGTGGTGCAGGGCGCCGCACGGGTCGAGATTTCGCTGATCGATGGCGACAACGTTGATGCCCAGGTCATCGCCGAGGATGCCTCGACCGATCTGGCGGTGTTGCGCGCGCTGGCCTCGGGCCTGCCGTTCGCGGGACTGGATGGATCGCAGAACCTGCGCGTGGGTCAGCTGGTGGTGGCGATCGGCAATCCATTCGGCTTCGAGGCCACGGTATCCGCCGGCGTGCTCAGCGCCCACGGACGCACGCTGCGCGCCGGCGACGGACGGCTCATCGAAGGCATCGTGCAGCACACCGCACCGCTGAACCCCGGTAATTCCGGCGGTGCGCTGGTGGATGCGCGTGCGCGCGTGGTCGGCATCAACACCGCCATCATCGCCGCCGCGCAAGGCATAGGTTTCGCCGTTCCAGCCGCCACGGCCGAATGGGTGATCTCCGAGGTGCTGACTCACGGACGGGTGCGGCGCGCTTACCTGGGCATAGCCGGTCGCACGCGGCGATTGGATCGCAGGCTGGTGCGCGCCCTGACGTTGCCCAGCGATCACGCGCTGGAGGTGGTGTCGCGCGAGCCGAGCACTCCGGCGGCGGATTCGGATCTGCGCGTGGGCGATATCCTGATCGCGGCGCAGTCGCAGACTATCGCCAGCGTCGATGCGCTGCATCGCTTCCTGAGCCGTTGGACCATCGGCGAGCCGCTGGAATTCTCGGTCCTGCGCCGCACGCAGCTGCTTACGCTAAGCATCGTGCCGGTGGAAATGCCAAAGCGCTAACAGCGGACCCAAATATTTCAAAATCGGCTACAGTCCGCTGAGGCCATCAGCGGGGGGTCCTTGGCTGTAGTGGTTGATATTCTGTACGGCACGGCGTGGAAGCAGGACGAGACTGAGCGCCTGGTGCGGCGCGCCATCGAAGCGGGATTTCGCGGCATCGATACCGCCTGCCAGCCCAAACACTACAACGAGGCGGGTGTGGGCGCCGGCGTTGCCGCCAGCCTGAGCGCGAGACTGACGCGCGCACAGCTGTATCTGCAGACCAAATTCACCCCGATCTCCGGCCAGGAGGCGCGCCGGATTCCCTATGACGCCCAGGCGCCGCTGGCCGAACAGGTGACACAATCCGCTGCCGCCTCGCTGTCGAATCTGCGCACGGAATATCTCGATTGCCTGCTGCTGCACTCGCCGCTGGATGATGCCGGACACACCGCCGACGTCTGGCGGGCGATGGAGGCGTTGGTGGATGCCGGTAGCGTCCGGCAGATCGGCATCAGCAACTGTTATCGCCTCAGCCAGCTCAAAAGCCTGTGTGATCTGGCGCGCATACCACCGAGCGTGCTGCAGAATCGCTTCCATGCCGATACCGGCTATGACGTCGAGGTGCGCGAGTTCTGCCGCGCGCGACACATCGTCTATCAGAGTTTCTGGACCCTGACCGGCAATCCGCAGCTGCTGGCCCATGAGGCGGTCAGGGGTCTGGCGCGTCGCCACGGACGCACGGTGGCGCAGATTCTGTTTCGCTTTCTGACCCAGATCGGCATCGTGCCCCTCACTGGAACCCGTTCGGCGGCGCACATGCGCCAGGATCTGGCGATCTTCGACTTCGAACTCAGCGCGCCCGAGTGCGAGACCATGAATTCTCTGCTGCAGCCGTCGCAGGACCGGCGCGGCCAGCCGCGTCCGCGCTGACGAGGGACGATGCGAATTATTGGCATATCGGGAAGCCTGCGCCGCGGCTCGTTCAACAGCGCACTGCTGCGCGCGGCGGTCGAGCTGATGCCCACGGACGCCGTGCTTGAGATCGCCGCCATCGATCAGATTCCGCTTTATAACTACGACGTCGAAGCCGGCAGCGGAATTCCGGCCAGCGTCGCCGCCCTCAAGGACAGGATCGTGGCGGCTGACGCACTGTTACTGTCGACCCCCGAGTACAACAACTCCGTGCCTGGAGTGCTCAAGAACACCATCGATTGGCTCAGCCGGCCGCCGGCCGACAGTCAGCGTGTGTTTGGCGGCCGTCTGGTGGCGATCATGGGGGCCACGCCCGGCAACTACGGCACCGTGCAATCGCAGACCGCGTGGCTGCCGATCATGCGCACTTTGCGGGCACAGCCCTGGTTTGGGGGCCGGCTCGCGATCGCGCGGGCCGCGTCGGTGTTCGATGAGGCCGGCGTGCTGACGGATGACACTGTGCGCGCGCAGCTGCGCGATTTCCTGCAGGGCTTCGTTCAGTTCGTGTCGGTGTTGCGTTCGCCGAAGTCGCCCAGCAGCGCCTGAATGGTCGCCAGCGCCGCCAGCGGCGCGGTTTCAGCACGCAATATGCGTGGGCCGAGCCGGCAGGACATGAAGCCGTGATCCTGCGCGATCGTCAGTTCGGTCGCGCTCAGACCGCCTTCCGGCCCGATGAGCAGGCTCAGGCCCGCGACCGCCAGCCCGGCCGGCGCGTTTGCGCCGCGCGCACCGAGCAATGCCGCGAGGCTGTCCGGCGCACCTGGTGCCAGCACCAGTCGCGGGTATTCGCGCTGCGCGCGCTCGCCTTGCGGGTGCCGTCGTTGATCGTCGGCGCACGCCGGCGCGAAGCTCAGCGCGGTTCGGATTTCCGGCAGGCGGTTGCGGCCGCACTGCTCACAGGCGCTGATTGCCACGGCCTGCCAGTGCTGGTGCCGGCGCTGCGCACCGGCCTCGTCCAGGCGTACGACGCTGTGTTCACTCGCCACCGGTACGATCACCGCCACGCCCAGCTCGGTGGCCTTCTGCACGATCCAGTCCATGCGTTCCCCGCGCGCCAGGCACTGCATGAGCGTCACGGCCATGGGCGCTTCGCGCTCCAGCCGCAGGTGCGCACCCACGCGTACGCGCACGCCATCGCGGTCCAGCGCCACGATCTGCGCCTCGAATTCCCCGCCCTCGCCATTGAACAGAGTCAGCGCCGCGCCCGCGCGCAATCGAAGTACCCGTGCCAGGTGTGCCGAGGGGCCGGCAGGCAGTATCCGCTCGGTGCCGCTGGCGAGCGTGCCGGCGACAAAACAGCGGGTCGAGCGAGGGACTGTGTTCATGGGCGCATTTTGGCATCATGCGGGCCTGCCATGAGCACCACGCTGCGCATCGACACGGAAACCGGGCTATTGCCGAGTGCTCGCCAGGTGCTGTCGCCGCACTGCGACGATCGCCCGGACGGCGTGCTGCCGGAACTCATGGTCGTGCACGGAATCAGTGTGCCGGAAGGCGAGTTCGGCGGACCGTGGATCGACCGTCTGTTCTGCGGCAACTTGCCGGCCGTGGCGCACCCGGGATTCGCCGCGATCGCGGCGTTGCGCGTGTCGGCGCATGTCGTGATCAGCCGCGACGGCGCGATCACGCAGTACGTGCCGTTTGGCGCCCGCGCCTGGCACGCGGGACGTTCGAGCTATGCCGGCCGTGAAGCCTGCAATGATTTCTCCGTCGGTATCGAACTGGAGGGCACGGACACGCTGCCGTACGAGCCGCCGCAGTACGCCGTCGCGGCCTCGCTGATCCACGGATTGTGTGCCGCGTATGCGAGCCTGAGCACGGCTCGCCTGGTCGGTCACAGCGATATTGCTCCGGGGCGCAAAACCGATCCTGGCCCGGCCTTCGACTGGCCGCGGCTGCGGGCTTTGCTGGCCTGAGCGGTCGGTTACTAGCCGGGACCGCTGTCCTTGCCCCGGCGCGCGCGATTCCACAATGGTTCGCTGCCACGCTCGGCGCGGGCAAAGCGGCGCGCCAGCACGAACAGCATGTCGGACAGCCGGTTGAGATAGCGCAGCGACGCGGGCGATACCGCTTCCGTGCGCGACAGCGTCCAGCAGAAGCGTTCCGCGCGCCGGCACACGGCGCGGGCGATGTGGCAGGCCGAGGCCGAGGTGCCGCCGCCCGGCAACACGAATTCCTTGAGCGGTGGCAGCGTACGATTGAATTCCTCGAGCTGTTCATCCAGCCAGAGCACACGGTCCTCGCCCAGCATGAAGCTGCCCGGCATGGACAACTCACCACCCATGTCGAACAGATCGTGCTGTACCTCGGTCAGGCAAGCGGCGGCGGCTTCATCGTGCAGTTCATTGGACAATAACACTCCGAGCGTGCAGTTCAGTTCGTCGACGCTGCCCATGGCTTCGATGCGCGCCGTGTCCTTGCGCACACGCGTGCCATCGCCCAGGCCGGTGCTGCCGTCGTCGCCAGTACGCGTGACGATTCGCGAAAGTCGGTTGCCCATGTGCCTACTCTACAACGACAGACGTACTCCCGCATAAATCGCCGTGCCGGTGGTGCCGAAACCGGCCACCGGTTCGCTGCGATTATTGAACAGGTTGTCGAGGCGCGCGAGCAATTGCACTTCACGGGTCAACGCATAGCTGGCATAGACACTCACGTTCTCGGCCGCGTCCAGTGGCGTGAAATTGCCGGCATCATCGAAGCGCGCGCCCGCGTAGCCATAGCTGGCGCCGAGCGACGAGCCGCTCGGGCTCGACCAGGTCAGTCCGACGTTGGCCGTGATGTGCGGCCGGCGCGCCAGGTTCAGTCCGGTCAGTTCGTCGAGCGCCCTCAGATTGGTGTAGTTGAGCCAGGCACTCCAGCCGGCGCCGGGGTGCGCGACCAGCCCGGTTTCCACGCCGTGCACGTGCACGCGATCGACATTGAAGTAGTAACCCTCCGGTCGCGTGGCGCATCCGGCATCGAAGGTCGGGAAGCAGTCGTCGAAGTCAATCAGGTTATGCTCATTGCGGTTGAAGTAGGTCAGCGATGCGCGCATCCGCCGCCCCAGGAAATCCTGGTCAAAGCCCGCCTCCCAGCCATCGGCCTTTTCCGGGTGCAGCGGCCCGAACGGGTTGGAGAATGCCGAGAACTGCTGGTAGAGCGTCGGCGCCTTGTAGCCGTTGCCATAGTTCGCGCGCAGCAGCGTGTTATCGCCCAGATGCCATGCGGCCGCGAGCTTGTACGAGGTATTGCCGCCAAACTCGCGGTCGTTGTCGTAGCGCAGGCCGCCGGTGAGCGTCAGCTGCCGTGCGATGGTGCTCTGCCATTGACCGTAGTAGCCGGTGAGGCGATCGCGACCAGTGGTCGGGGTCGGACTGGTATCGAAGATGCTCGCGGTCTGGATGGTACTGAGCTGAGTCTCGGCGCCGTAGGTCACTTCGTTGTTGGCGTCGGCTTCGATGATGCCCTGGTATTCAGCGCGCGTGGCGCCGCCTTGGGCGAAGAAGTTGCGTGCCGGGCTGAACGCAAACGGCGGCGCGTCGCCGAACACGCCATAGAAACGCCGGTCACTGTCGCTGGCCACCAGTGCGATGCGCTGCGTCACGCGGCCATCGAGCAGCGAATCGGTGATGGCGGCATAGCCGGCCAGCAGTTGATTACGACCGAATTCCGGATCATCCACAAACGTGAAGTTCGGCGGCGGAAAGCCGTCGATGTCGGTGTGCGATTTGGTATAGAAGCCGCGCAGGTCGATGCTGAGGGTATCGCTGGCATGGAAGCGCAGATTGGCCGTTGCGCCGAAGTTGCGATAGCCGTCCGGCTCGGTGTTGCCGTCGCAGGAGCAGGCCGCGGAGATGCCGCGCGTGTCGTAGTAGTTGAGTGCGCCGCCGTACTCGAGCGGCCCCACGGTACCGTGGGCGGCGCCGTTGAGGCGATAGGTGCCATAAGTGCCGCCTTCAGCCTCGAGCGTGCCCTGGAACGGCTGCGTGCCGCCGCGCTGCGTCAGCACGTTCACGACGCCGCCGATGGCATCGCTGCCGTAGAGCGTCGACTGCGGGCCGCGCAGGATTTCGATGCGGCTGATGTTGTTGACCAGCAGGTCGCCCAGCACCGCGGCGCCATCCGGGGCGCCCGGATCGCTGATGCGGATGCCATCCACGAGTACCAGCGACTCGCCGGCCTCGGCACCGCGGATGAACAGGCTCGTGGTCTGTCCCGGGCCGCCGTTGCGCGCAATGCTCAGACCCGGCGTCTGCGCCAGCGCGTCGGTGACGAACGGCTGCTGTTGGGATTCGATATCGGCGCCGCTGATCACCGACATCGCGCTGCCGGTCTTATCCAGCGGCTGCGCCGTGCGGGTCGCGGTCACGACAATGGGATTGAGGGCATCACCGTCGAGAGAGTTGCTATCGGCAGGGCTGTCGGCGCGCGCGCCATGGATGATGAACGCGCACCCCAGCGCGGCGCTCAGCGCGCCCAGTCGTAAAGGGGACATCGTCGTATGGCCTTTCCATGCACGCCCGCATGGTGCTCAACACTTGAGGCCCCAGGCCGTGACGGAAAATCAGGGAGCGGCGCACCAGGTGCGCGTGCCCAACGCCCGCCGCGTCTTGAGGGTACTACGGCAGGCCGGTCTCCGGGCTTGCGATCGGGATCCCTCTGCAGGATCTGCTGCGTCTCCTTCCCACGCCCTCAGGCGCAGTGGTTTTCTGACGCAGTATCGAATCGCTTACCGTTGCGGGGGCAGCGTCGGAATGGCGCCATAAGCGCGTCACCGACTTCCCGATCACCTGTCGACGAGCCACTGTATGCGGGCGCGGCGACGGATGTCAACGCTCGCAGTCGATGGACTATAGTCGCCACATGGTTTCGCGAGAACTGCAGGCGGCACTGGATGCGGCGCTGGCCGCCGCCGATGTAATCGAAAAATTCTATCAGCGCAATCTCGCGGTCACGCTCAAGGCTGATCGCTCGCCGGTCACCGTAGCCGACGTGCGCGCGGAGGAAGCGATCCGCGCCGTGCTGTGCACGCGCTTTCCCGACTACGGTTTTTACGGCGAGGAAACGGGCACTCAGGGCATGGATGCCGACAACATCTGGCTGGTCGATCCCATCGATGGGACCAAGAGCTTCGTGCGAGATTGTCCGTTCTTTTCCACGCAGATCGCGCTAATGCGCGAAGGCCGGCTGGTGCTGGGAGTCTCGAGCGCCGCGGCCTATGGAGAATTGGCGTGGGCCGAGGAGGGGGCCGGAGCATTTCTCGATGGCAAGCGCATGCACGTGAGTGAAATTGCCGAACTCGGTGCCGCGATTCTCTCCACCGGTAATCTCAAGACCATGGCCGCTTCCGCTCCGCACTGGTCGCGCCTGGCGGCACTCATCGGCCGCATTAACCGGCTGCGCGGTTACGGCGATTTTCTGCACTACCATCTGCTGGCGCGCGGAGCGCTCGATGCGGTGGTGGAATCGGACGTCAATATCCTCGACATCGCGGCCCTGTGCGTGATCGTGCGCGAAGCCGGCGGCATCATGACCGATCTCGCGGGCGAGGCGGTGGATCTCTCGACCACCTCGGTGCTGGCGGGCAATGCCGCCACGCATGCACTGGTGCTCGAGGCGCTCAGGCCGGAATGAAGGCGCGGCGCGGGGCGTCGCCGAAGGCCTGCATGGGCGTCAGGTACAACTCCGAGAGTGTCTCGCTGTTGAGAATCTCGGCGGCCGCACCCAGGCGATAACGGCCATCGCCATAGAGCAGCAGCACGCGATCGGCAAAGCGTTCGGCCAGCGTCGGATCGTGCAGGGTGGCAATGATGCTGGCACCGGCTGCGCACAGATTGCGGAACAGGCCGAGGATCTGGATCTGGTGATGCGGGTCCAGATGATTGCTCGGCTCATCGAGCAGATAGATTTGCGGCGCCTGCGCCAGCAGTGCCGCCATGGCCGCGCGTCGTTGCTCGCCGCCGGAGAGCGTGGCCAGCAGCCGCATGGCGCAATCGGCCAGCCCGAGGCGCGCCAGCGCGTCGCGCGCGAGCGTTACATCCCGCGCGCCTTCGCGCTGCCAGAACTGCAGGTGCGGGTGGCGGCCGATCAACACCGACTCGAGCGCGGTCAGCGCCAGCGCTTCCTCGCGATCCTGCGGCAACAGTCCCAGGCGGCGCGCGATCTCACGGCGCGAAATGCTGCCCAGTTCCTGTCCGTGCAGCAGCACCTGCCCGGACTGCGGCGGCGCCAGTCCGGCCAGTGCATGCAGGGTCAGGCTCTTGCCGCAGCCGTTGCGACCCAGCACGGCCAGGAACTCGCCGCGCTGCACCGATAGCGACAGATCGCGCACCAGCACGCGTGCCCCGGCGGCGATATTGAGCGCCCGGGTAGTGAGCGCGGCGCCCGCGTCTGCGATCAAGGCTGCAGCCGCACCACGCTCCAGGGGCCGGCGTTGAAGCCGTCGGCGCCGGGCTCGAGCGTGCGCGTCCAACGCGCGCGATCGTGCAGGCGCGCGGCTCCTTCCACCCACAGCTCCACCGCCGCGGCCCACAGCCGATAGCCGCCCCAGTGCGGCGGCCGCGGAATGGCAATTCCCGGATCGGGCGCGAAATCGTCGCTCTGCATGGGCGAAGGCACGCCAAATCGTCGCGCCGCCCGATCCACCGCGCCGATGAGCGCGGCGCGCGATGACACCAGGTTGCTCTGCTGGCTGGCCCAGGCGCCGATCCGGCTCTGCCAGGCGCGCGAGGCGAAGTAGGCGTCGCTGTCTTCGGCGCTCGCGAGCACCACTGGTCCTTCGATGCGCACCTGACGGCGCAGCCGATCCCAATGCATAACCACCGCGGCATGTGGATTCGCGGCCAGGTCGATGCCCTTACGCGATTCATAGTTGCTATAGAAGGACAGGTAGCCGGGTTGCGGCCGGATCGCTTTGCACAACACCACGCGCGCCGAGGGCTGACCGTGCTGGTCGGCGGTAGCCAGCACCATGGCGTTGGGGTTGGGCTGCACCTGCTCGCGCGTGGCCTGGGCGAGCCATCCGGCCACCAGTTCCAGGGGCTCGGCCGGCAAGGGTTCGGGCAGATATTCCTGGTGCAGGCTCATTGCCGCATGGTACCGCGCTTGCGGTCGATAGGAGTCTGCCTATACAAGGGGAGCAACAAACCAGTAAAGGCAGCGGCATGAACCTCGACGAGTTGAGAAAGCAGCTGGACCAGGCGGATCAGCAGCTGCTGCAGCTGATCGCGGCCCGGCAGGCCATGAGCCGCGAGATCGCGCGCGTCAAACGCACCACCGGAATACCTACCCGCGACTATGGTCGTGAACGCGATGTGCTGCTGGGTGCGCGCCGTCACGCCCAGACGCTTGGCATCTCGCCCGATGTGGCAGAGACCGTTATGCGGTTACTGATCCGCTCATCTTTGACTACCCAGGAGCGGGCCAGCGTCGCGGCGCAGGCCTCGGGCAGCGGCCGGCGCGCGCTGGTGATCGGTGGTGCCGGCAAGATGGGCGCGTGGTTCGCCCAGTTCCTGGGCTCGCAGGGCTTCGGAGTGGAGGTGGCGGATCCCATGGCCGCGGCTGCCGGCATCGAGCGGGTGGTCGACTGGCGCCAGTCGCCGCTGACGCACGATTTGATCGTGGTAGCCGCGCCGCTGGGCACCACCAATACCATCCTCGGCGAACTGGCGGTGCGCAAACCGCAGGGCGTCGTGTTCGACTTAGGATCGCTGAAATCCCCGCTGCGCGCGGGTCTCGGGGCCCTGCGCAGTGCCGGCGTGGCGGTCACCTCGCTGCATCCCATGTTCGGCCCCGATACCGAGCTGCTGTCGGGCCGTCACGTGATCTTCATCGATCTCGGTCATGACGAGGCCTTGCGCCAGGCGCGCGCGCTGTTCGCGCCCACCATGGCGGAACAGGTGGTCATGGGACTGGATGAGCACGACCGGTTGATCGCCTATGTGCTCGGCCTGTCGCACGCGCTGAACATTGCATTCTTCACGGCGCTGGCGCAGAGCGGCGAGGCCGCGCCCCGGCTGGTGCGATTGTCCAGTACCACTTTTGACGCTCAGTTCGACATTGCCAGCCAGGTGGCCGAGGAAAGTCCGGAGCTGTACTACGAGATCCAGAAGCTCAATGACTTCGGCGCCGAATCGCTGGATGCGCTGGCGCGCGCGGTCGACACCATCCGCCGTGCAGTGGTGGCCGGCGATCAGGAGCGCTTCACCGAACTCATGCGGCAGGGCCACGAGTATGTGCAGGGACGGCGCGACAGCGCCGCGCGCCGCGCCTGACGGCTCGGTACGCTCAGCGCGCCTGACGGCGCAGCAGCACGATAAATACCGGCGCGCCGATCAGCGCCATGATGGCGCCCACGGGCAGCTCGCGCGGTGCGGCCACGGTGCGGCTCATCAGATCGGCCAGGCATAGCAGCACGCCGCCGCTGAGCGCGGCCGCCGGAGCCACCACGCGGTGATCACTGGTGCCGAATCCCAGGCGCACCAGATGCGGGGCCACCAGACCCACGAAGCCGATCATGCCGCCGCCGATCACGGCCAGCGCCGTGAGCGCCGCGCTCAGTATGAACACCACCAGCCGCGTGCCGTGGGTGGGCAAGCCGACCGTGGCGCTGCGCATTTCACCGGCGCCAAGCACGTTGAGCCAGCGGCCGCCCACTGCCGCGGCCAGCAGGGCGATGGCCGCGGCCAGCAGCTCCAGTCCCGGCCGCTGTGCCCAGCTCAAGTCACCCGCGAGCCAGAACACCATGCCGCGCAGATGGCCGTTGTCGGCCAGCGTCAGCATGACCGTGATCAATGCGCCGCAGGCGCTGGCAAAAACCACCCCGCACAACAGTAGCCGGGTCGCGCCGCCGCCGCGGCCGAGCATCAGCACCACCAGACCCACCAGCGCGCCGCCCGCGGTGGCATACCAGTGCAGCGCCAGAAAGCTCGCGCCCGCGAGCATGCCGGCCAAAGCTCCCACCGCCGCGCCGCCCGAGACGCCCACCACCAGCGGATCGGCCAATGGGTTGCGGAACAATGCCTGCAGCAGCACCCCGGCCAGGGCCAGCAGGGCGCCAACGGCAAATGCGGCGGTGGCGCGCGGCAGCCGCACGGACCAGAGGATCAGCCGGCTGAAATCATCGCCGCCGCCGAGCAGGGTATGCAGCGCGCGCAGCGGGCTGAGGCCCGCCGAACCCACCAGCAGGGTGGCGCCAAAGGTCACGGCCGCGAGCAGCGACAGGCCCGCCAGACCCCACCCGTAGCGGCGACGTAACATATGCCAAGCCTACCGGATGGCGTCTCAGTCCGGAGGCGCACCGATTGGCTTAGGTCGCCGGCACTGGTAAAACTAGCGCCATGGGCGACCTCATCGATCGCGACGGCTTCCGCGCCAATGTCGGCATGGTGCTGATGTCCGATGACGGTCAGCTGTTCATCGCGCGCCGCGCGGGCGGGCGTGGCTGGCAGTTTCCACAAGGCGGCATGCGCCAGGGCGAGAGTGCCGAAGAATCCCTGTACCGCGAACTCAACGAGGAAATCGGACTGCAGCCCGGCGACGTGGAAATCGCGGGACGTACGCAGCACTGGTTGCGCTACCGGCTGCCCGAGCGTTACCTGCGTCACAACGTGCAGCCATTATGTCTGGGCCAGAAACAGCGCTGGTTTCTGCTGCGAGTGCGCGGCGCGGCGCCCGCGTTTCGTTTCGATCTCACGGCCGAACCGGAATTCGATCGCTGGCGCTGGGTCGACTACTGGCAGCCCATCCGCGAGGTCATCTACTTCAAGCGCGCCGTCTATACCCGAGCCCTGCACGAGCTCGGCGGCTCGGCCTTTCCGGACGGCCTGCCGCCCTATCCTTCGTGGTGGCGCACACGCGCCGCACCCCGCAATCCCGCAGCGGCACCGGCAACCTGACCGCAACGCGCAACCGCGATGGAGATCCCCGGAAAACTGGTGGTACGCACCTACGCCCCTGCGCGCCGCTGGATCACGGTGGCGATCGTGGTGTTCCTGGCGGGGCTGGCGCTGTACGTCATGTTCGAACTCGGGCGCTACAAGGCCGGCTACGATGCCATTCAGGCCGCCGCGCAGCGCGACGGACTGCAGCAGCAGATCGACAGTCTCGAGCGCACGCAGCGTGAACTGCGCGTGCAGCTGGCTGCGGCCCAGCAGAAGCAAATGGGCGAAGGCCGCGAGCGCTCCGAAGTGGCACGCACCATTGGGCAATTGCAGGCGCAGGCGGCGCGCGAACAACAGGAGACCGAATTCTATCGCGGCCTGCTGGCGCAACCGGGCCAGCCGCCCGATGATGCCGTGCGCGTGCAGCAGTTTCGCATCGCGACGCTGCCCGGCGCCGGACAATTCGCGCTGCGCTTCACCCTGAGTCGCATGCGCCGCCCGGAGGAAACCATCAGCGGCACCATCGTCATCACGGTCGAAGGCACGCGCGCCGGCACCGCGGCCACGGCCGATCTCACCGCGCTCACCGGTGGCAAGGACGAGCTGCCGTTCAATTTTCGCTATTTTTCCACTGTTGAGCAGCCGGTCACGCTACCCGAAGATTTCAAACCCGAACGCGTTACCATCGAAGTTCGACCGGGGCGCAAAGGCGTGGCACCCTACCGGCAGACTTTCGTCTGGAACGCAGAGCCGGCCTAACCGGCGCGACAGGGAGACGTATGTTCAAGCGACGTGAGAACAGCGGCGCGGCTCGTGTCGAGACGCTGGTCGGCAAGGGCACCAGCGTGCAAGGCGATATGGAATTCGCCGGCGGACTGCACGTCGACGGCCGCATAACCGGCAACGTGCGCGCCATTCCGGGCGCTCTCGCGCACCTGTCGGTCAGCGAGAGCGGCGTGATCGACGGTTCGGTCGAAGCACCAAATGTGGTGCTCAATGGCCGGGTCACCGGCGACATCGTCAGCGCTGGGCGCGTGATTCTCGGTGCCAAGGCGCGGGTGCTCGGCAACGTGCATTACACTGTCATTGAAATGGCACTGGGTGCGGAAATCACCGGCACTCTGGTATCGCGCGCGAGCGATGCACAGGTTATGGAGCCGGCATGAACGCGCGCACGTCATGCGCGTGCGCACTATTGTTGTGGCCG
>DASXLF010000629.1:0-1942 GCA_036496405.1 Steroidobacteraceae bacterium
GGCGGAAGTTGCTGGCTGGCAGGCTTTCGCGCTGAAATTTCAGCCCATTGCATCCACCCTCATTCTCCTCGGTATCAATCTGGCGATCGCGGCTGTCTTTGGCGTGCTGGCGGCACGGTCCACGCCAGGCCATGCGGAGCAGGAGGCCCTGCGGGTCAGGCGCCAGGCCGTCGACGCCACGCGCGGCACGCTGGCCTTGGTCACGTCCGTCAAGGTGGTGTAGTTTTCTGGTATATCGGAAGTGCTGATAGACCCGTCGACCCTGGTGGACTTGAGAGCGAAGAACGGCACGTTTGATGGTGCTGCGACCGCGATCGCCGCCGTCAATCCCTGCGCCTTCGGCGCACCGCTGCGCGGCTGCGGGGATTGACCGCGACGCCACTGTCGAGCGTTGGGCATAGGTGCCGTCGACGCCGCAGTCTGTCTTTCGCGAGTCGTCAAGCTGCACATGCTATTTGCCTTGTCTCGGCCTCGCTCGCCGGCGCGGAGAGCTCTGCCATGGCCTCGACCTGCATGTATCGATGCTGCAGCTGCCATTCATCGTTCTGTTCCAGCAGCACGGCGCCGATCAGCCTGATGATCGATGGCTCATTAGGGAATATGCCGACAACATCAGCGCGCCGCTTCACCTCCTTGTTCAGCCGCTCCAGCGGGTTCGTGCTGTGCAGCTTGGTGCGGTGCTGCTCGGGGAAGTCGAGATGCGACAGGACATCGATTTCGCTGTCGTCGATGAACGCGGCGAGCTTCGGCCATTTCTGCCGCAACTGATCGGCCACGTGGCGCAGCGTCTGGCTAGCCTGGGGGCGATCCGGTTGGATGAATGCCTGGCGCAGCGCAGCTGCCACCATGCTCTGCTGGGTCTTCGGCACGTAGGACAGAGCGTTCCGCATCCAATGCACACGGCAGCGTTGCCAGCTCGCGGCGAACACCCGACGGATCGCCGCCTTCAGCCCCTCATGCGCATCGGAGATCACCAGCTTCACACCGCGCAGGCCGCGCCGCGCCAGGCTCTTGAGAAAGCCCGACCAGAACGTCTCGGCCTCCGAAGGACCGATGTGCAGCCCGACGATCTCGCGCTTGCCATCGGTGTTCACCGCCATAGCGATTATCGCCGCCACAGAGACGATCCGGCCGCCCTCGCGCTGCTTCAGGTAGGTCGCATCAAGCCACAGATACGGCCACTCGCCGATCAGTGGACGGTCGAGGAACGCATGAACCCGTTCGTCGATGTCTTTGCACAGCTTGGAGACCTGCGATTTGCTGATCCCCGACAACCCCATCGCCTGCACCAGCTCATCCACCCGACGCGTCGAGACGCCACCGATCCACGCTTCCTGGATCACCGCGATCAGCGCCTTCTCCGAGACCTTCCGCGCCTCCAGAAACGGCGGGAAGTAGCTCCCCTGCCGCAGCTTTGGAATGCGCAGCTGGAGCGAGCCCAGTCGCGTGTCGAGCACGCGCTCCCGGTGACCGTTGCGCCAGGTCGTGCGCTCACCGCTGCGCTCGTAACGCCCGGCGCCGATCAGACCATCGACATCGGTCTCCATCAGCAGTTGCAGCACCGCCTCCGCCACGGTTCGCAGGAAATCGCCGTCGCCGGCCTTCTCCATCAGCTCGGATAGCGCCAGTCTCTCCTCGGTCATCGGATCATCTCTCGACCAGGGTTGAAGTCTCGCAACTCCACCTTAGCCGACTGGTCCGATGACCACCTCCGACTACACCACCGCGACACACTCGGTGCCGCGCTGAATCTCCACCACATCCGTGGACGCTAGCCCACTGGAGTGCTCAGACGGCACCAGACCAAGATACGCCATGAGCTGACGTGGATTGGCGAAGCGCGTGATGTCACCGAGTTCGGCAACCAGCGTTGCTGCGGCCACCAGCGCCATGCCGCGCAGCGCCTGCAGCGCGTGCACCACCGTGGCGAGCGACCAGTCCG
>DASXLF010000630.1:0-3924 GCA_036496405.1 Steroidobacteraceae bacterium
CCTGTTCATGCCCGCGTACGCGGGTATCGGCCGCGAGCAGTTCGGCCTGCGCCCGGTCGCTGGCTTAAAGAATCTGCCGCTGCAGCTGGGCGCGCACCGCTATCAATTCTCGGTACTGACGCCGAGCGCCTCCGGGGCACGCGACGTGGTGTACCTCATCGACTGTCCCGAATGCTATGACCGCCCGGCCCTCTACACCAACGATGCCGACGAGCACCGGCGTTTCCTGCTGTTGACCCATGCGGCCTTCATGTGCTGCCAGCGGCTGCCGTTCGCGCCGCAGATCATGCATTTCAACGACTGGCATTCGGCCGCGGGCACGCTGCTCAAGCGCACGGTGTATGCCTGGGATCGGCTGTTTCAGGCCGCGCGCACGGTATTGACGGTGCACAACATCGGCTATCAGGGCATCGTCGGCGCCGCGGCGCTGCCCGACCTGTTGCCGGATGGCGATGCCGGACTGCTCGATCAGCGGGCACTCGCCGCCGGCAGCATCAATATTTTGGGCACCGGACTCGCCTACGCCGACCTGATCACCACCGTAAGTCCGACCTACGCGCGCGAGATTCAGACCGCCGAGTACGGCATGGGGCTGGAGAACCTGCTGCGCCGGCGCAGCGCCGACGTCATCGGCATACTCAACGGTGTCGACTATGAGCAGTGGGACCCGCGACATGACCGCTATCTGCCGGAACATTTCGATGCCGGGCATCTGTTGGTCAAGCACGAACTCAAGCGGCAACTGTCACAGCGGCTCGGCCTCAACCCCAACGCGCGCACGGCACTGATCGGCATCGTCAGCCGCCTGGCTACGCAGAAGGGCTTCGACCTGCTGTTCGATGCGCTGCCTCGGCTGATGGCGGCGCGCGACTTCAACCTGGTGGCGCTGGGCAACGGCGAGCAGCGCTACGAGGAATTCTTCGCGCGACTGCAGCAACTGTTTCCCTTGCGGGTACATTTTCGCTGTGGCTACGACGATGAGCTGGCGCACTGGATCGAAGCCGCCAGCGACATGTTTCTGATGCCCTCGCACTACGAGCCCAGTGGCTTGAACCAGATGTACAGCCTGCGCTACGGCACGGTGCCGGTGGTACGGCGCACCGGCGGTCTGGCCGATTCGATCCAGCACTTCGACGCCGCCAGCGGCCAGGGCACTGGCATCGTATTCAACGACTACAACGCCGAGGCGGTGCACTGGGCCATCGGCACCGCACTGGATTTATACCGCAACACTGCGGCTTGGCATCGGCTGGTGCTCAACGGCATGACGCAGGATTTCTCCTGGAGCCGGCAGGTGCCGCGCTACGTCGAGGCCTACGAGCGCCTATTGCAGGGCTCATCGCGCTAGAACCGCACGCGGCCCTTCTGGTCGAAGGGGATGGTGCGTAGCAGACCGCCGCCCAGATGCACCTGTCCGTACAGATGGTAGTCCACACTGTGGTGACCAAAGCCGCCGGCGAGCGCCGTCAGTGCGCTGTTGAGATTGGCGGTTACATTCAGGCCAAAGTCGGTCTCGCCCGAGGCCGGCAGGGTGAATGCCGCATCGGTGGAACCCTGCGCGAATGGCTGGCCCTCGACCTCGAACGAACAATCGATGCCGCGGATCGCGATGGCGCGCGCATTGGGATTGACCACGTGCAGAGTGAGGTGCAACTGCTGCCGCTGTAGATCGCCGCCGGTGAAATCGACCGCGGTCACGGTGAGAGTCGGGGGTTGAAGATGCGGCACCATGGCGGCGCAGCCGCAGACGACCATGCAGCACAGGGCCAGCAGACCGGCGCGCGCCAGTGTGACATCGCGGCTGCTCATGCGTTCACCTCACTGCGGCCAAAGGCCGTATTGAGCGCCAAGTATTGCGCTGCCAGCGGCGCCGTCAGGCTGCCGGGCGGCATGCGCCAGTTCCAGTTGCCCTCGGCAGTGCCGGGGGTATTGAAGCGCGCTTCAGCGCCGAGTTGCAACAGATCCTGCACCGACAGCACGGCCAATTGCGCCACCGACGCCAGCGTGGCGTGCAGCATGGCCTCGAGCGCGTGCGCGGCATCGCTGCGCAGATAAAAATCCACGCGCGCCGTTTCCTGCGGCGTCAGGCTGCGGTACCAGCCCAGCGTCGTATCGTTATCGTGCGTGCCGGTGTAGGCCACGAGATCGCGCAAATAATTGTGTGGCAAATGCGGGTTGCCGCTGGCGCCGTCGAAGCCGAACTGCAGTACCCGCATGCCCGGCAAGCCGAAATCGCGGCGCAGCTCTTCGACGTCAGCCGTGATGACACCGAGATCCTCGGCCACCAGCGGCAGGTCAGGATGATCGGCGCTGAGTGCGCGAAACAGCGCCCGGCCAGGCGCCGGCTGCCAAGTGCCTTCGCGCGCCGTGCGGGCGCCCGCCGGCACCGCCCAGAAGGCGGCAAGTCCGCGAAAATGATCGATGCGTACCAGATCGAATCGCCGCAACTGCTGTGCCAGACGCGCGCGCCAGAAGGCGAACCCGTCCTGTTCGGCCACCTGCCAGTCGTACAGCGGATTGCCCCAAAGCTGCCCATCGGCGGAGAAATAATCGGGCGGTACGCCGGCCAGCACCGCCGGCCGACCTTCGGCGTCGAGCTGAAACTGCGCGGGCTGCGACCAGGTCGTGGCGGAATCTGGCGCCACGTAGATCGGCAGGTCACCGAACATGAACACCCCGCGCTCCTGAGCGTAGCGTCGCAACGCCCGCCACTGCCAGTCAAAATGCCATTGTTCCTGCCGGCGTCGCTCGAGTTCGTGCGCACGCTCACGCTCGACCTCGCTCAGTGCCGGACGCGAGCGGGTGCGCAATTCCGGCGGCCATTGCCACCACGGGCACCGGAAGCGCTCAGCCAGGGTTTCGAACAGCACATAGTCATCGAGCCAGTGCCGGCTCATGCTCAGAAAGGCGTCATAGTCGGCCTGCTGCGCCTCGATATCGGGCAACTCTCGCCCGTCGATCAACGCCGGGTGGCCGGCAAAGTCCGAGCGCGCCCAGTACGGCGAGCCGCCGCCGCCGGGAGGCCCGAGCGGCAGTACCTGCCAGATGGAAAAACCGGCTTGCGCCAGCCAATCGATGAAACCGCGGGCCGCGGCGCCGAGCGCGCCGGTAACGGCGGCGCCGGAATCGCTGATCAGCGCCGTGGGATGCAACAGTACGCCGGCGCGACGCCGATCCAGCACTTGCGCGCTCATGCGCGCTGTGTGTTCAACTTTGTCAGCATGTCCGGCGTCACCAGCACGACGCCCTGATCGGTGACGTGAAAGCGCGCCGCGTCGGCAGCCCGGTCCACGCCGATCTGCATGCCGTCGGGTATCTCGCAGCCTTCATCCAGGATGGCATGACTGATATTGCAACCGACGCCGATCTTGACGCTGGAGAGCACCACCGAGCGGTAGATATTCGAGCGCTCCTCCACGCGCACGTTCGAGAACAGCAGCGACTGGTTGACGAAGGCGCCGGAGATGATCGAGCCGCCGGCGATCATCGAGTTGACTGCCATACCGCGCCGGCCCTCCTCGTCCAGCACGAATTTCGCCGGCGGCTGGTGCAGCTGATAGGTCCAGATCGGCCACTCTTCATCGTACAGATTCAGTTCCGGCGCCACGTGCACCAGCTCGATGTTGGCCTCGTAGAAGGCATCGACGGTACCGACGTCACGCCAGTAGTTCTGCGCCCGCGTCTTGACGTCGGTGAACGGATAAGCCACCACCTGCAGCACATCGATGGCGGCCGGTATCACGTTCTTGCCAAAGTCATGCTGCGACTTGTCGTCCGCAGCGTCGGCAATCAGCAGCTTCTCGAGCAGGCGGGCATTGAAGATGTAGATACCCATGGAGGCCAGTGCAATCTCGGGCCGCCCGGGGATGCCATCCGGTTCACGCGGCTTCTCGTTGAAATCGGTAACGCGGTTGTATTCGGTCA
>DASXLF010000631.1:0-2337 GCA_036496405.1 Steroidobacteraceae bacterium
GGCTGGTGCAGGTGACGCCCGCTTCAGCCTTCAGCAGCTCCGAATTGTCGATCGTCCGCACGCGAAAGCCCGAGCGATCCAGCAACTCACAAGTTCGCGGGTACGCCTCCGGCATCAGAACCGTCTCGCCGATGCGCAATGCATTCGCGCCGCGAGGCTCGGGGACATCCAGGATCTTGAGCCCGCACAGGGCATCGGCATCCATCCACGCGCGATTCGCCAGCACCGTGTCCTCGCCGATATAGCAGCAGGCGCTCTTGAGATGCAGGCAGTGGCTGACCTCGACCGGCACCACAAAATATCCCAGCGGATGCAGCATTGCCGAAAGCTGCTGGATTCCCGCGACGTTGGTGCGCCGCCCATAGCCGACATATAACGTCCGGCCGACGCGCATCACGTCGCCGCCTTCGAGCGTGCCCGGATCTTCGATGCGCAATAATTTCCGGTACGGCGTCAGCGCGCGCGCCAGACTCTCGCTTTCGCCACGGCGGGAAAGCGCCCCCATGCGGGTGATCACCGCAACCTCGTCCAGCACGATGGCCGGATCCTCGACAAACACGCTATCCGGCAGATCACCTTCCGCCGGGAGCGCGATCACACGCGCGCCCAGCTGCGCGAGGCAATCCTGGTATTGGCGATGCTGTTCGTCCGCCAGCGCTGCATCGATAGGCTGGCGATCCAGAAACTCCAATTCGCAATTGGCGATGGCGGGGCTGACAGCGCGGGTGAGGGCCAGCAGCATGATTCAGGCTTCTCAGCCCTAGTGCGCGCCGGCGAGCTCTTTAACAATGCCCGACACGAAGTTCTTCGCGTCGCCGAACAGCATCAGCGTGTTGTTCATGTAGTACAGCTCGTTGTCAATGCCGGCGAAACCCGGGCTCATGCTGCGTTTGATCACCAGCACCGTGCGGGCGCGGTCGGCGTCCAGAATCGGCGTGCCGTAGATGGAGCTGGTCTTGTCGGTGCGCGCCAGCGGATTCACCACATCGTTGGCGCCGATCACCAGAGCCACGTCGGTGTTGGGGAAATCGCCGTTGATTTCGTCCATTTCGAGCAGCTTGTCGTAGGGAATGTCGGCTTCGGCCAGCAGAACGTTCATGTGGCCCGGCATGCGTCCCGCCACCGGATGGATGGCGAACTTCACGTCGATCCCGCGTTTGCTGAGGGCGTCGTACAGTTCGCGAATCTTGTGCTGCGCCTGCGCCACCGCCATGCCGTAGCCCGGAATCACGATCACCGAGCGCGCCGAATCCAGGATGGCCGCGGCCTCGTCAGGCGTCGCCGAGCGCACCGGACGCTGCACCGTTTTCCCCGTGGCGGCAGGCTGCAGTTGGCCGAAAGCTCCGAACAGCACGTTGGTGAACGAGCGGTTCATGGCTTTGCACATAATGATCGACAAAATCAGACCGGCCGAGCCGTTGAGCGCTCCGGCGATGATCAGCAGCTTGTTGTCGAGGACGAAACCCATGGCGGCCGCAGCCACGCCGGCGTAGGAATTCAGCAGCGCGATCACCGTGGGCATGTCCGCGCCGCCGATGGGAATCACCAGCAGGATCCCGAACAGCAGCGCCAGTCCGGTAAACACCGGGAACATCCACGGGGCTGGAGTGCCCGCCACCATCATCACGCCTACTACGACGGCGGCCAGCAGCGCACCCAGGCTGACAAAATTCTGGCCCGGATAGGTCAGCGGGCGCGTCGGCATCAATTCCTGCAGCTTGGCGAAGGCGATGATGCTGGCCGTGGTGGTCAAATATCCCAGCAGCGTTTCGAGCGACAACGCCGCCATGGAGAATCCGTGCGGACCGTGCAGGTAGAACTCGGCCGTGCCGATCAGCGCCGACGCCAGGGCGCCGAAAGCATGCGACAGCGCCGTCAGCTGCGGAACCGCGGTCATGGGCATCAGGTACGCCAGCGGCGCGCCGATGGCCGCTCCGATTGCGATGCCGACGAAAATCATGCCGAAGTTGGATTGAACCCGCAGCAGGGTGCCGATCACCGCCAGCAGCATGCCGATTTCGCCGATGATGACGCCGCTGCGTGCCGTCGCCGGGTTGTTCATCCACTTGACCGCCAGGATGAAGCCCACGGAGGCCAGCAGATAAATCGCCGGCAGAATGTTCTCGATCATTTCTTTTCGGGCTCCCGCTTGCGGAACATCTTGAGCATCCGGTCGGTAATCAGGTAGCCCGCGACCACGTTCAGGCTGGCGCAAGTTACGGCGATAAAGCCCAGCCAGCGGGTCAGCTCGGTTGCATCCTTGTCGCCGGTTACCAGAATGCCGCCGACCACCGCGATAGCGGAAATCGCATTCGATAGCGACATTAAAGGAGTGTG
>DASXLF010000632.1:0-1854 GCA_036496405.1 Steroidobacteraceae bacterium
GCATCAGACGATGGTTACGACGAATCGCCTGGCACAAACGCCCATTCCACAGCCCGCACAACCAGGACAATAAGCCCATGCCAGCAACAGCAACCGGCCGCGGCGCGCAGGTCGTGCTTGATCCTCTGAGCAATACTGCCAAGGCGGTGCGTGGCGCCTATGCCACCACATTCGAGGCCAACGCCGCCAAAGTCGCGGCCGACGTGTTGGCCGGCATTGCTGCCGATGGCAACCGCTCGGACGGCACCACCAGCACCGGCGCTACCGCGGTGGATCTGGACGTAAACCCGGCGGCCACCGCCAGCGTCACCGGCTCGATGATTATCGGCACCAGCGCCGGCCCGGTCATTAGTTCCGGCACCGGCGTGGCTGCCGGCACCCAGCCATCCGGCTCCATCTTCATCCGCACCGATGGCGCCGCTGGCGCGCGGCTCTACGTGAGCCAGGGCGGCGGCACCTGGATCGCAATCGCAGCGGTCTGACGGCCGGCGCGTAACGGAGACCCCGATGATCAGATGGATTCTACTCGCGGCACTGCTGCCGGTGACGGCGCATGCGCAGGCGCTGCACTACGCAAACCGCAGCGGCGCGATCGCCAATGGCGGGCAATCACAGCAACTCGCCGCAGCGTGGCCGGCACGCCGTGGCTGCATGATCCAGAACACATCCGCCGGCGATCTGTGGGTGCGCGTGACAGGCGGCGGCGCCACGCTGTCTCAGCCGTCAGTCAAAATTCCCACCGCAACGACCTGGTACTGCCCGCAGCCCGCACCGGCCGAAGCCATGCAGATCATCGGCGCCACGTCCGCGCAAGCCTTCACGAGTTGGGAGTGGTGAGCGATGGCTAACGAAGCGCTCGACAGCTTCCTTGCGTCCGAGGCGCAGGAGGCCACCCAGACACCTGCCCCGCAGGCGCCCTCAGAAGCACCGCCAGCGGCGTCTGAGCCGAAGGCCGAGCCGAAGCCCACAGCAGAATCCAAAGCCACCCCAGAGCCTTCTGAGGACGCCGAGCCGCCGCAACCCCTGGACGGCGAGCCGGTCATCCCGCGCCGCGCCTACGAGGACGAGCGGCGGAAGAGGCAAGACTGGAAAGAAAAGGCGGCACGCCTCGAGGGCGAGAACGCCGCTATGCGTCGCCAGATGGAGGAGGCCCAGCGGCCACAGCCGCAGCCGATGCCGCCACTCGCTGCGATCGACCCGGTGCAGGATCCGGCCGGGTATCACCTGCGCCTCCAGCAAGTCATGCTGAACGAGCGGCTGAACAACTCGGAACTGATGCTTCGCGAGAAGATCGGCGACGACAAAGTTACCGAGTACGTGAACGACTTCAAGCAGATGGCACAGGCCGATCAGACGCTGTTCGGCAAGCTCTACAGTCAGGTTCACCCCTACAACTGGATGGTGCGCGAGGTCGACCGGCTGCGGATGCTGCGCGACGTCGGCGACGACCCGGCAGCGTATCGCACCAAGATCGAGGCCGAGGCGCGGGCGAAGTGGGACGCAGAGGCAGCGGCGAAGCCCGCACCCGTGTCTCCTGCCGCCGGGATGCAGCCGTCATTGGCTACCGCACGCAGCGTCGCCGGCCGCACCGCATCGACCTGGAGCGGTGAGCCGTCCCTCGAGGACGTGCTGGCGCCGGTGCAGAATAGGAAGAAACCGAACGGCAACGGGTCGGTGCGGTACTAGTCGGTGTGGGCGAAAGTGCCATGAAGGCGGCGGGCGGCTTTGTCACGGACTGCGCCAGCAGCTTCTGCGGTGTCGAAGTAACCGAGGTAGTGTCGCTTATTGTCGGCGTATATGACTGCGACCCATCGGCCTTTTGTAGTGCTCCAATAGACGCCTTTGAAGCCACTG
>DASXLF010000633.1:0-2956 GCA_036496405.1 Steroidobacteraceae bacterium
ACCACCCGGCGCTGGCCGAACACGCCGCGATAGCGATCATCGTGGCCGTAGATGGTGGTGTTGTACTGGTCGTGCGAACGCGTGGTGAGCAGCGTGAAGACCACCGCGTCACGCACCCGGGCACGGGCGCGATGCGAGGGCGTGTCCTGCGGCACGGCGTGCGTGAAGAAGGTCGCCTTGCCCGCCGGCGTCTCCCACAGCCGCTCGCTCGCGGCGTTGCGCAGCCGGAATCCGCCCGGTGCAGCCACACGGCGGTTGAAGTCCCGGAAGTCGCCGAAGACTGCCTCGATCTTGTCGCGGATGCGGCTGTAGTCCTCGACCATCCAGCACCACGGCGTTTGGCTGCGGTGGCCGATCGTGGCGGCCGCCAGCCGCGCCACGATGGCGGGTTCCGACAGCAGGTGCTCGGAGGCCGGCGGATTGATGCCGGAAGAGATGTGCACCATGCTCATCGAATCCTCGACCGTCACGCCCTGCGGGCCATTGGCCTGGATGTCGATCTCGGTCCGGCCCAGGCAGGGCAGGATCAGCGCCTCGCGGCCATGCACCACGTGGCTGCGATTGAGCTTGGTGGTGACATGCACCGTCAGATCGCACCGGCGCAGCGCCTTCCAGGTCTCGGGCGTGTCCGGCGTGGCGGCGGCAAAGTTGCCGCCGAGCGCGAAGAAGACCTTGCCCCTGCCGTCCAGCATCGCGCGGATGGATTCGACCGTGTCCCAGCCGGTCTCGCGCGGCGGCTCGAAGCCGAACACATCGCGCAAGCGGTCGAGCAGCGCAGCCGGCGGCTTTTCCCAGATGCCCATGGTGCGGTCGCCCTGCACGTTGCTGTGGCCGCGCACTGGACAGGCGCCGGCGCCGGGCCGGCCGATATTGCCGCGCAGCAGGAGCAGGTTGCCCAGCATCTGGATGGTCGCGACGGAATCCACGTGCTGCGTAATGCCCATGCCCCAGCAGACGATTGCTCGCTCGGCGTGGCGATACACATCGGCGGCCGCGCGGATCTGCGCTTCGGTCAGGCCCGACTCCTGCGCCAGGAGCGTCCATGACTCGGCCCGCAGGTCGGCGGCCAGCGCGTCGAACCCCACCGTGTGCTGTGCGATGAACGCGTGGTCCAGCGCGGTCTCGCCCGCGTCTTCGCGCTCGATGAGGTGCTTCATCATCCCCTTGACCAGCGCGAAATCGCCGCCCACACGCAGTTGAAAGTAGTGCGTGCTGATCGGCGTCGAGCCCATCGTCGCCATCTCCAGCTTGTCCTGCGGATCGGCGAAACGCTCCAGCCCGCGCTCGCGAAGCGGATTGAAGCTGACGATCTTCGCGCCGCGCCGATGGGCCGCGCGCAGCTCGCCGAGCATTCGCGGATGGTTCGTGCCGGGGTTCTGGCCGAAGATGAAGATCGCGTCGGCCTTCTCGAAGTCTTCGAGCGTGACGGTGCCCTTGCCCACGCCGATCTGCGCCCGCATGCCGTTGCCACTGGGCTCGTGGCACATGTTCGAACAGTCGGGGAAGTTGTTGGTGCCGTACTCGCGCACGAACAGCTGGTAGAGAAAGGCTGCCTCGTTGCTGGCGCGGCCCGACGTGTAGAAGATGGCCTGGTTCGGATCCGGCAGCGCGTTGAGATGCCGCGCGATCAGCGCGAAGGCGTCGTCCCATCCGATGGGCCAGTACTTGTCGCTCGCGGCATCGTAGACCATCGGCTGCGTCAGCCGGCCCTGGTCTTCGAGCCAGAAGTCGCTCTGCGCGGCCAGTTCCGTCACGGTGTAGCGGGCAAAGAGTTCAGGCCCGGCACGCCGCGCAGTGGCCTCGGCCGCCACGGCCTTCACACCGTTCTCGCAGAACTCGAAACTCGAAGCGTGGTTGCGATCCGGCCAAGCACAACCGGGGCAGTCGAAACCGTCGGGCTGGTTGGCCGACAACATCGTTCGCGCGCCCTTGACCGCGATGTCCTGCTTCAGCAGTGCGTTCGTCACGCTGCGCAGCGCGCCCCATCCTCCGGCCGGCCCCTTGTAGAAGGCGATCTTTTCTTCTTGCATCGGGCGAGTGTTCGTGCCGCCCACCGCAGCGTCAAATTGAATCGGGACATGCGGCGATTCGAAAAGGAAATGGAAATGGCGCAGCGCCTGTCGAAATCAGGCGGTGCGGAACGTCATTGATGCAAGCGACCCATCCGGGCCGCCTCCATCGAAAGGAATCCCATGTTCGCCACCATTCCAATCACGTCGGCCATCTATGTCGCCATTCACGGCCTGCTTGCGGCCGTCCTGACCGTGCGGGTCATCCTGTACCGGGTGAAGAGCAGCATCACTGCAGGCGATGGCGGCAACGCCGGCCTCGCGCAGGCCATCCGTGCTCACGCGAACTTTGCCGAACAGGTGCCGCTGGCCCTCCTGCTGATCGTGCTGGCGGAGATGCTCGGCACGCCGGCAGCCGGGATTCACGCGCTGGGCGCCGTGCTGGTGATCGCGCGACTGTTCAACGCGGTCGGGCTCAGCCGATCGCTCGGGCCGACGATGCCACGCCAGAGCGGCGCGGGCCTGACGATCCTGGTGGTCACTGCCGCGTCGCTGTCGATCCTGTACCGGCTGGCAATGGCGCACTGACCCGCGCTGGTCGCATCGGCGTCAATGCGTGAGCCGGTCTCGCATCGATGCCGGGTGTCCGGCGAGCCCGACGGGTCAACTTTTGGTCTTGGTCCGCCCGCTGAAGCGCAATTCGAGGAAGTCGAGCAGCGCGCGCAAGGCCGCGCTGTTGTGGCGCCGCTGAAGGTAGGCGGCCGAGATCCACATGTCGCTGCGCGTGTAGTCCTGCAGCACGGGCACCAGTTCGCCCTGGTCGACATGCGGCTGCACCAGCATCTCGGCCATGTAGATCACGCCGAAGCCCTGCATCGCGACCTGGATGAGCGGCGCGGATTCGGTGGCGTCCATGCGGCTCCGCACAGGCACGTCGAAGGGCTTGC
>DASXLF010000634.1:0-1815 GCA_036496405.1 Steroidobacteraceae bacterium
AAGCGCGCGAGCAGATACGGTCGGCCTTGCGCCGACCGCAGATGGTCTTTCATATGGAAACTCCCTGAATCTTTTTTTGCCGACACGCAGGTGCGCGCGACGGAAAGGGCACTCTAAGTCAAGGCAGTCATGCCAACCCGCACGCGAAGCGAGCAAGCCTGAGTCAATGGAAATCCCTGCTCCTGTTGCTTTGCGCGAGCCGCCCCAGCATCGGCGTCAGATCCCTGAACCCCGTCGCCACCACGTGCCGCACTTCACCGCCGCTGTCCACGTCGCGCTGCCATGTGCCCTGCACTGCCAGCAGCTTCGACTTGAGCAGCGGCTCGCGCCAGGCCTCGATCACATGGCTCCAGACGATCACGTTGACATTGCCGGTCTCGTCCTCGAGCGTGACGAAGATGGTGCCGTTGGCGGTCTGCGGGCGCTGGCGGCCCTGGACGATGCCGCAGGCGCGCACGGTCTGGCCGCTGGGCAGCGAGCGCAGTTGCTCCGCGCTCATGAGGTTCATGCGGGCCAGCCGCGAGCGCAGCAACGCCAGCGGATGACGACGCAGCGTGAGTCCCAGCGCGGCGTAGTCGCCAACGATTTCCTCGCCCTCCGGCGCGACAGGCAGTTGCAACGCGGGCTCGTTGATCGGCACGCCCTTGAGCAAGGCTGGCGCGCGGCGCTGCGCGGTCGCATCCCACACCTGCTGGCGGCGGTGGCCCGAGAGCGACATCAGCGCATCG
The DNA here is from genome assembly GCA_036496405.1 of Steroidobacteraceae bacterium. GTDB lineage: Bacteria > Pseudomonadota > Gammaproteobacteria > Steroidobacterales > Steroidobacteraceae > FEN-1191. Next base: position 729 of record DASXLF010000634.1, read on the forward strand.
GCCGCGGCCAGCGCCGCCATGTCCTTGCCGTCGAGTTCGGCGCGCAACGCAAGGTCTTCGGTGCTGGTGAAAGGCGCCTGCGCACGTGCGGCCAGAAGACGTTGGGCGCCGGCATCACTGAGGCTTGAAACACGGCGCAGACCCAGGCGCACGGCGGGCTGCTCCGGATGGCCCAGCCGATCGGCATAGCGCGCCTCCGTGCCCGGGGGCATGCGCGGCGCACCGGGTGCATCAGGCGAACGGGCTTCGAGGCTGCTGTCGAATTCGCTCCTCGTCACATCGACCGGCCGCACCTCGACACCATGGCGCCGCGCATCCTGCACGAGCTGCGAGGGACTGTAGAAGCCCATCGGCTGGGCATCGAGCAGCGCGGCCAGAAAGCAGGCCGGCTCGTGGCGCTTGAGCCAGCCGCTCACGCACACCAGCAATGCAAAGCTCGCGGCATGGCTTTCGGGAAAGCCGTAGTCGCCGAAGCCCAGCACCTGCTTGAAGATCGCTTCGGCAAAGGGGCGCTCGTAACCCCGCTTGACCATGCCGTCCACGAGCTTGTCGTGGAACTTGCCGAGGCCGCCCTTGCGCTTCCAGGCGGCCATGGCGCGGCGCAGTTGATCGGCCTCGTCGGCCGTGAATTCGGCCGCGATCATGGCGATCTGCATCACCTGTTCCTGGAAGATCGGCACCCCCAGCGTGCGCTCCAGCGCGGGCCGCAACTCTTCCTTCTCGTACAGGATCGGAAGCCCCTTGCGCAATCGCTCGCGCTGCTTGAGGTAGGGATGCACCATGCCGCCCTGGATGGGACCGGGCCGCACGATCGCGACTTCGATCACCAGATCCTCGTAGGTGCGTGGCTTGAGTCGCGGCAGCATCGACATCTGCGCCCTGCTTTCGATCTGGAACACGCCGACGGTGTCGGCGTCGCAGATCATGTCGAACACCTGCTCATCATCGTTGGGGACCTGGTGCATCTGCCGAGCCGTGCCGCGCCAGTGGTTCATGAGTTCGAGCCCACGCCGGATGGCGCTGAGCATGCCCAGCGCGAGCACGTCGACCTTGAGCATGCCCATGGCTTCGAGGTCGTCCTTCTCCC
>DASXLF010000635.1:0-7724 GCA_036496405.1 Steroidobacteraceae bacterium
AGGCGCTCGTTGTAGGTGCGTCGTCCCGAATCCAGTCCCGCGGCTCCCGCTGCAACCATCAGCGGAATCAAATGCTCGCTGCGCGGGTGGCATTGGCGTGCCCCCGGCGCCTGCGACCAGTGCGCAAGCGCTCGCTCGCGCTCGAGCGGGCCGGCCGCTATGGCGCGGCCCAGCCAGTCATCGAAGCTCTGCGAGGCGTCACGCGCGGCGGCGCCATCGGTCATCAGATCGTGCAGGTTGTGATAGCTCATGCCGCTGCCGACGATGAGAACGCCCTCTTCGCGCAATGGCTGCAGCGCGTGGCCGATGCGCAGGTGCTGCGCCGGATCCAGGCCGGCCTGCAATGACAGCTGCAGTATCGGGATGTCGGCCTGGGGATAGATGAGTTTGAAGGGGACGAACACCCCGTGATCCAGCCCGCGGTCGGGCTCGGCATCACTGCTTATGCCTGCCTGGCTGAGCAGTGTCTGCACGCGCGCGGCTATTTGCGGTGAGCCGGGCGCCGGATAGGTCAAGCGGTAGGTGTATTCCGGAAAGCCCTGGTAGTCGAATAGCAACGAGTGCGTTACGCCGGATTGCACGCATGGGCGTGCGCACTCCCAATGTGCGGAGATCACCAGCACGGCGCGCGGCCGCGCGGCGAGGCCGCCAGCGATGGCACGCAGGTGCTTGGCCATGCCATCCCATAGATCCGGCGGCAGCGGCGGCGGCACCGGCATGAAGAAACATGGCCCGCCGCCGTGGGGAATGTAGAGCGTGGGCAGCCTCATCGCTCAGCCCCGATCCTGCGTGTCCGCAAGCCACCGTAGAGCTTGTGAGCCTCCGATTGCACGCGGCGCCGGAAGTCGATCAGTGTCTCGGGAATGTGTTGCCGCACGTAGGCACTGAGCGCCGCATCGATCAGGCGCGCCACCCTCACCCCATCGCGTAACGCCATGCGTCGCGCGCGCTCCATGATTCTGGAATCAACCCAGAACGTGAGATCCTCATCACCGGTGCGTCGGGCGGGATAATCCTCCACCGCTTGCTGCGCGTGCTGCTGCAGGAACCACGCGAGCGCCTCATCGTGCACGTGATCCTTGGTAGCCCAGTGTGCATCAGCAGCGCTGCCCGGATCGCGCGCGGCGAGCAGGCCGCGCAGCCACACTTCGGTATCGATGGCATAGCGGGTCTTCGACGACAGCCTCTGGTGTTGTAGCGTGCGCAGACCGCGCGCGCGTGGGCTGCGCGCCCTGGGCGATTTCTTGGCGGCCACTACTGCTCCTGTCTGCCACCGCCGTGCGCGGCGCGCCGCTATGTTAATGCGATATGAAACAGGTGACACCTAACATCGGCGCGTCACCGCCACAGAAGGCACTCGCGCGGCGCGGCGCACGGCTGCCCGGTGACCCAGCGCTACCGAAGCCCCGCCATTGCAGCCGGCCGGCATACAGAATCTTTGAATTCCATATACTTCACCATATTAATGGGTTACACAAATTATGTAATGTAGATTATTAGTTCAAATCCGCATTCCCGGGGCCGAATAGCCTGGTCTGGCGGCCGCGGCGGCGACAACGAGCGCTTGCGGTACGTTATCTGCCATTGAGTTTCGCAGGCATCGCGCTATATTAAGGCTGTACGCCGTTGATGAGACAGGGTTTTAGCCCATAACAATTACGGGTCGCCATGAGCTTCGCGTTACAAGAACAAGTCGCAACGCGAACGATGCAAGTGTCGCTAGGAGCATGACATGAGGGACTTGAGCACACGTCTGGAAGCAGCTGCGTTATCGATGACCGGGCCGGGCACCATCAAGGACCGACTCCTCGACGCATGTTCGCACCTCGAAGATGTGCAGCAATCGGATCTGCCGGGCTCGCTGGGTGCGGAGTTCGCGGAGATGAATCAGGCGTTGCATCGCGCGTGCGCACTGCCGGGCGACAACGTCGTCAGAGCCTCGGTGCGCAAGCTCTCCAGCGATGAAGCCAAACGCTATGCCGAACTGGTGGTGCGCCTGTACGGTATGGCGGCCGGCATGAAGCAGCAGATCAGCGCCGTTCGCGGCAATCGCAGCGTCGCCCCGCTGCTGAAGTTTCTGTCGGCAGAAGCCAGCGCCAACCCCTGAGGGTCAGTCGAGTTTGAACTCGATGGTATCCCAGCGCGTGGTCTCTTCATGGCGTGCCTGACGCTTCACGGCATCCACCAGCGCTCTCTCGTCCCATGACACGGTCTCATCAATGAGCCCCTCGAGCGTCTTGAGCTTGGGCTGTTCGCGGCCGAAAAGCGGCAGTAACACCACCGGTTTGTCGCTGGCTTTGGCGTAATTGAGCTCGAAAATCATCAGGTCCTGCTGCTGCCCGTAGAGGCTGGTCAGCGCTATGATGACTTCGGCTGGGGCGATCTGCTTGCGCAGCTCCTCGCGCACCGACTCCTGCGAACGTCCCATCGTGGCGTCCAGCGCCAGATTGCCGCAGTTGCGATAGTAAAAGTTACGAGCGCTTTCCAGGTACTCGAACACGCGCGCGTGGTCATCGCTCTCCTCAAAGCAGTGAGTGACAAACACGCGGATGGGATCGCGTTGGGACATACTGCCAGTGTACTGTGACCGCCTTGAGGATTGAAAGAGAGCCTTGTCGCCTCAGTGAGACTGCTCGTCTACAACATCCGTTACGCCACCGGTACCGGACCGGCGTTTCATCTGCCCGTGCCCGGCGCGGGCTACCTGCGCAGCAGCCGACGGGTACTGGAGCAGATCACCAGCTTCATCCGCGCCGAAGACCCGGACCTGGTCGGGCTGATCGAGGTCGACACCGGCTCGGTGCGTACCGGCATGCTCAACCAGGCCACCTATGTGGCCAATGCCCTGGGTCACTACACCGCTCATCAATGCAAGTACGGCGCCGGCTCGATCAATCAGTTGGTGCCCATTGTCCGCAAGCAGGGCAATGCGCTACTGGCGGCACCGCGCGTGACCGGCGAGCGATTCCACTATTTCGATACCGGCATCAAGCGCCTGATCATCGAGCTCGAGCTCGACGATGTCTGCATTTTCCTGGTGCACCTGTCACTGAAATTCCGGCATCGGCAGTATCAGCTGCGCACCTTGCACGACCTGGTGATGGCCTCGGCCAAACCGGTGATCATCGCCGGGGACTTCAACACCTTCTGGGGCACGCACGAGATTTACCTGTTCATGCGCGCTTCCGGATTGCGCAGCGCCAACAGCCAGGGGCTGCACTCGTTTCCGTCGCGCAACCCACGCATTGAACTCGACTTCGTGCTGGTCAGCGCCGGCATCGAGGTGACCGAGTTTCGAATCCCGGCGGTCCGGTTCTCCGATCATCGGCCGTTGGTCTGCGACTTTCACATCGTTCCGGGCGCGGTCGAGCGAGCCCAGGAACTGAACTCATGAGCAGTTCCGAACCGGCGGCCAGCGGCGCCTGGAGCCTCGACATCGACGGCGACCAGATCGGCTGGCTCACCTTGGATAAGCCGGGAAGCTCCGCCAACATCCTGTCGCATGGGGTATTGCTGGAGCTGGAGCGCACGCTCGAGACGCTGGCGAGCCGGCCACTGCGCGGCCTGGTGATTCGTTCCGGCAAAGTGTCGGGTTTCATCGCCGGCGCCGACATCCGCGAGTTCACCTCATTTGCATCGCCCGCGGCGGCAGTGGAACACATCCAGCTCGGACAACGCATCTGTTCGCTGCTCGAGAGTCTGCCCTTTGCCACCGTGGCGGCCATTCACGGCTTCGCGCTGGGCGGCGGCCTGGAGCTGGCTCTGGCCTGTCGTTATCGGGTGGCAGTGGGAGATTCCCGGCTTAACCTAGGATTGCCGGAGGTGCAGCTCGGTATACATCCCGGCTTTGGTGGCACCGTGCGCAGCGTGCGCCTGCTGGGCGTGCGCGCCGCCATGAGCCTGATGCTCACGGGCCGCAGTGTACGCGCCGAGCGCGCGCGCAAGATCGGACTGGTCGATGGGCTGGTCGAGCGCCCGGGCGAATTGTCCGACGCCGCGCGCCACATCATCCGCGCCGCCCCGCCCCGGCACCGGCCGCCGCTGACCGAGATGGTGTTGAGCTGGCCCGGCGTGCGGGCATTGCTGCGCCCGGCATTGATACGTCAGGTGGCCGCACACGCCAGCCGTGATCACTACCCCGCCCCCTACGCCATCATCGATCTGTGGTCGCAATACGGAGCACGCGGCGCGCAGGCCTATGCCGCCGAGGCGCACTCGATCGCGGCGCTGTTCTACAGCGATACCACGCGCAACCTGATCCGGGTGTTTCTGCTTCAGGACCGGCTCAAGGGCCTGGCGGTGAAGGGCGCTGCCACATTCGAGCGTGTGCACGTGATCGGCGCGGGAGTCATGGGCGGGGACATTGCCGCCTGGTGCGCACTGCGCGGCCTGCAGGTGACCTTGCAGGATCGCGAGCCGCAGCTGATCGAGCCGGCTCTCACGCGCGCGCGCGGACTATTCGAAAAGCGATTGTCCACCCCGGCCGAGCGCGTGCAAACCAGCGAGCGGCTGCGGGCCGACGTGGCCGGCAGCGGCGTGCCCGATGCCGACGTGATCATCGAGGCGGTGTTCGAAGACCTGGAGAGCAAGCGTACGTTGTATGCGCTGACGGAGCCGCGCATGCGCACTGGCGCGTTACTGGCAAGCAATACCTCGAGCCTGACGCTGGAGACCCTGGCGGCGAGCTTGCAGGATCCGGGGCGCTTCGTCGGTTTGCATTTCTTCAATCCCGTGGCGCAGATGTCGCTGGTGGAAGTGGTGCATTCGGCGGCCACCCGCCCGGAGGTGCTGGCGTCGGCGCTGGCATTTACTCGCCGCATCGACAAGCTGCCGCTGCCCTGCCGCAGCAGTCCGGGCTTCCTGGTCAATCGTGTGCTGTTCCCGTATCTTCACGAGGCACTGCACGCCGCCGGCGAGGGCGTGGCATTTGCCGCCATCGATCGCGCGGCGGTGGATTTCGGCATGCCCATGGGCCCGATCGAGTTGTCGGACGTGGTCGGGCTGGACGTGGTGCTGCATGTGGGCGAGATCGTGACGCGCGAACTGCAGCGCGAGCCTCCGTCCTTCACCCATAGACTGCGCGAGCTGGTGCAGGCCAAGCAGCTCGGGCGCAAGAGCGGCCAGGGCTTCTACGCCTGGCGCGATGGCAAAGTCGTGCGCGAACGGCTGGAGTCGGCACCGCCGGCGGATTTGGCTGATCGCCTGATCCTGGCGCTGGTAAATGAGTGCGTGGCGTGCGCCCGGGAAGGCATCGTTGAGGATACCGACCTGATCGATGCCGGCGTGATCTTCGGCACTGGTTTTGCGCCGTTTCGCGGCGGCCCCATTGCCTATGCGCGAGCCCGCGGCATCGATGCGTGCCTCAAAAGGTTGCGCGAGCTGGAGCAGCGTTATGGTGCCCGTTTCCGTGCCGATGCGGGCTGGTCGCAATTGGGCGGCGAATCGGGGCAAATGCGTGAACTCGCGCAGAAAGCGGCCCCTTAGGCCTGTGTTAGCATCGAGTGTCTGTCAAATGATGAGAGGACGCGCAACCGGGGACCGAGCATGAGCGAAAGTAAGGCTGTGGATGTGGCGCTGCTGAAGAAGTTCTCGCCACTGGACGGCATGAAAAAGGAGAACCTGCTCGCTCTCGCCCGAAAAGTCGGCCTGTCCCAGCTACCCGCCGGACGTGTGCTGTTCAAAGAAGGCGATCGCGACAAGCTCACCTATTGGCTGGTTACCGGCCTGATTGAACTCCGTGACGGCGACAGCACCGTGGCCATGATCCGCGGCGGCACGCCCGAGGCTCGCAATCCACTGTCGCAAAAGCTGCCGCGCAAACTCACCGCGCGCGCAGTCGATCCGATCGAATTCCTGGCAGTCGACAGCGAGCTGCTGGACATGATGATCACCTGGGACCAGACCGGTACCTACGAGGTGGCCGAGCTGCAGGCCCAGTTCACCGCCAGCGGCGGCGAAGACTGGATGACCACGCTGCTGCAGACGCAGGCGTTCCATCGCATTCCTCCGGCCAACATCCAGGCCATCTTCATGCGCATGCAGCGCATGAACTGCCGCGAGGGCGAGGTCATCATTCAGCAGGGCACCGAGGGCGACTATTTCTACGCCATCGTCAGCGGAAAATGCCTGGTCACGCGGGAAACACCGCTCAACCGCGGTGGGCTGAAGCTGGCCGAGTTGGGCATCGGCGACACCTTCGGCGAGGAGGCGTTGATCTCCGAGGCCAAGCGCAATGCCACGGTCACGATGCTCACCGATGGCGTGCTGATGCGCCTGAACAAGAAGGACTTTCGCGAGCTCATGAATGAGCCGCTGGTGCAGTGGGTCACCTACCCGGAAGCGCGCGAGGTGATCGCCCGCGGCGGCCGCTGGCTGGACGTGCGCCTGCCCTCGGAACACCAGAACCTCGCCATCGAGGATTCATTGAACGTACCGCTGTACTTCATTCGTTTGAAGATCTCGACTCTCGAGCGCGCGCGCCCATACGTGGTGTACTGCGACACCGGACGGCGCAGCTCCGCGGCCGCCTTCATCCTGGTGGAGCGCGGCTTCGATGCCTACGTATTGCGGGGTGGTCTGGACAGCGCCGAGGGCAGCCTGCGGCGCGCGCCATAGACTCACATGGTGTGGGTAGCCTTGTCGCCGGATAGCGCGCCGGCCAGGTAATTCTCGATCTTATTGCGCGTCTGGCCACGGTCCTGCTCGGAGAATTGCACGCCGATACCGGCGGTGCGCTTGCCCTGCGCGCCTTTAGGCGTCACCCAGATCACGCGTCCGGCGACCGGCAGCTTTTCGTCCTCGCCCATCAAATTGAGCAGCATGAAAACCTCATCGCCGAGGCGGTAGTTGCTGCTGGTGGGAATAAACAGGCCGCCATTCTGCACGTACGGCATGTAGGCCAGATACAAGGCGCTCTTGTCCTTGATCGTCAGCGTCAGCAGACCGGGCTTGTTGATCCCGGATCTGGAATTTGGGTCCTTGGCCATGTTCCCCGAATGGGTCCTTTGACGAATCGGTAAGTAAACCTTAGCACGCCGCGGCCACTCGCGCGGCACGCGGCAGTTGCCACAACAGCTGTTCCAGCGCCACGGATCGGTTGATGCTGGTGAGCCTCAGCTTTCGCAGCTCATAGGCACCGTCCAGCAGCCGCAGCAATGTTGCAATATTCATGTCCCAACTGGACCCAGGCAAGTGGGCGCCAGTGCGCATTTCCGGCGATTGCCCCGCGGCCCCGGCGGCGCGATCGATACACGCTGTGAGCCAGGTCTCAATGCATGCCAGCCGCAGCTCGAACGATTCGCCGCGCGTCCAGCGTTCGCCAATTCCGGCAATCGGCGCTCGACCAGTGGCCAGGTCGGTCAAGGTATCGAAGGTCTCATCGGCCAGTCGCGCCACTTCCACGGGATCGAGCGCCATGGCCTCGAACGGCGCATCGCCGATCACATCGAGCACCGCGGGCCACGGGCCGCGGCCCTTGTGCCGCTCGAGCCACGCCAGCGCCGCTGCGCGCGAGGGAGAGGCGATGCGCAGCCGCTGGCAACGGCTCAGGACCGTCGCCGGCAGGCGCGAGGGTACGCTCGCCACCAGCAGCAGTGTCACACCGGCGCGTGGCTCCTCGAGTGTCTTGAGCAAGGCATTGGCGGCGTTAGCGTTGAGTGCATCCGCGGGCGCGATCAGCGCCACCGTGGCGCCGCCGGCGTGCGCTGTTAGCGTCAGTTGCCCGA
>DASXLF010000636.1:0-1606 GCA_036496405.1 Steroidobacteraceae bacterium
GCAGGTCATCCCGCTGCGGTACCGGGCGCATCGTCCCGACCAGCAGCAGCGGCTCGCGCTGCGCCGCCTTGGCCAGCCGGCCCCACAAGACGACGCTGGCTTGATCGGCCCACTGCAGGTCGTCGACGACCAGGATGGTAGGCCGCACCGCGCACTGCTCGGCGACGAGCGCGAGCAACTGCTCCGCCAGTACCGCTGGCACGTCCGCGCCACGGTCGGGAGCGGCCTCGCCGCGCAGCAGCCTGACGATCGTCTTCCGGCGCGGATTGGCCGAGGGCTCGCGCACTCGCAAGCCGTCCAGAAACGGCAGCAACGGCAGCGCCTGGCCCAGTTCGTCACCGGCGCCCCAGAACACCTCACAGCCGAACTCCGGAGCCTCGGCGACGGCCGCCCGCACCAGCGCGGACTTACCGATGCCAGGCTCGCCCTCGATGAGCACCGAACCGCCGCGTCCCCGGGCGACCTCTCTAATGAGCCCGGTCAGCAGCGCCATCTCGCTTTCGCGGCCGACCAGCGCACCGGCGGGGGTAACCGAGTGCATGAAGTGAACTTTACTACCGTAACATTTACGGGACAAGCGGTATTATTCGGGCACTAATTCGGCATGCGATACAGCCTTCCGCGGCTAACTTGTCTACGCGAGCCATGAAGGCTGCCGTGCGAACTATCATGCGCCTTTCTGTACGTCATTCAAAGGCGTTTCTTTAGTGTCGGTGCGGTGATCATCTCGCTTCAATTTTCAGCGAAATAGCTACTATTCCGGGGATCTGTATTCGGTGAATTGCCCTAGGTGTAAGGAATTGCCGTGGATCGGCAATAGCCCGCATTGTTCAGATGTGCCGCGGGTGCCGCCGAAGCCATGCATCGGGCTGCTGACCTGCGTAGAAGCCATGAATGAGTCATGAGAATAGGGCGAAACATCATTATCTTCGCTATCCTGGCGCTCGGTGCGGGCGGGTCAATCCTGGTTAGCGCAGCGGTACCTGCAGTCGTTGCGCAACCGCCCAGCGCCCACGTGCTGGCGACTGGCTCTTTCGCGAGCCCCAACAGTGTCTATTACCCGTGAACTAACCTGGTGCACGACTGACGGCCTGCCGCCGATCCGCCGAATTCGCAGCAGACCGTTCGCGCCCAAGTCCAGGCGATAAATTAGCCGCGGCCGACCCGGAGCACGAGCAAGCCCCGATCGCGGGCGCCCGATCCGGGCAAGTAACTCCAGCAGCGCTTCTTCACAGCTGTACCTCTTGCCATACTGCTTGACAGCAGTCGCAACACCCGCCATGTCGCGCGATAGCCCAGTCAGCTCCGGACCACGAGGTGCCGCTCGCTCACCCTGCGCCGCCCGGATCAACCTGCCTCCGGCGTACGCGGTGCCGGCCAGCCTCCTCGTCGGCTTCCTGGCTAAGACCCAGCTCGACCCCAATTCGGCATGCGGTATCCTCCTTCACAGCTACTGTTATCCGCCCCAGCCATGCGGCAGCTACCGTTATCTGCGCCACTGTGCGGCGTGCAGTGCAAATTGCAAAGCCTTTTGCAGGGCATCTTTCACGGGCATTTTCCAGTCCCGATGTAATGATTATTTCATATCAATTACTCGTGCAAAAAT
>DASXLF010000637.1:0-4069 GCA_036496405.1 Steroidobacteraceae bacterium
ATTGCCGGTATTCGCGCGGATTGAAATCCGGACCCGGCTGCGCCCGATGCCAGGCATCGATCTGCGCCTGCAGCTGATCGCGACGCTGCAGCAGTTGCGCATTGCGGCCCGCCAAGCGAGCGATCAAGGCTGCAAATCCACTCCAGAAGGCCTCGGCCGCCAGCGAGAGCCCAGGCAGCGCCTCCTGGTTGATGAACTCATGCAGCACGCGCGCCACCTGCAGCTCACCGAGCGCGATGCGATCGCTCAAGTGCCCCTCATCGGTCGTGCACGAATTGCTGTGCGGCATGCTCACTCCCCCGCGAGCCAGCCGCCGTCGATGGGAATCATGGCGCCGTTCATATCCCGGCCCGCGGGACCGCACAGCAGCAGCAGCACCTGACTGATGCTCTGCAGCGAGATGAAGCGCCCGCTGGGCTGTTTGCCTTCCAGGAATCGGGCTTCCGCCGCGGCGCGCGACAATCCGTGCTGCTGCATGAGCGCGTTGATGCGTCGCTCGGAAGCCGGCGACAGCACCGAGCCCGGGCACAGCGCATGGCAGCTCACATCGCCGCTGCGCGTCTCCGCGGCCACGGCGCGCGTGAATCCCTGAATCGCCGCCTTGCTGGTGACGTAGTCCACTCGCTCGGGCGTGCCGCGCGAGCCGTACACCGAACTCATGTTGAAGATGCGGCCATAGCCCTGGCGCCGCATGTCCGGCAACAGCAACCGTGTGGCGTGGAAGGCCGCCGAGACATTCACCGCCAGCGCCGCATCCCACTGCGCCACCGGAAAGGCCTCGATGGGCGCAAAGTGACGCACCACCGCGTTGTTGATCAGTATGTCCACGCCGCCGAGCCGCGCCTTCGCGGCCGTGACCAGGCTCTGTACTTCGGCCGCGTGCTGCAGATCCGCCCGGTGATACTCCACACGCACGCCGTGGCTGCGCGCCATATCCAGGCGCTGCGGCTCGACCTGCTCGAGGGACTCCAGGCCCGTGAGCATGATGTCCGCACCGGCGCCCGCCAGTGCTTGCGCCATGGCGGCACCAAGTCCGCCGGTGGAGCCGGTGATCAGCGCGCGACGGCCGGTGAGTGGGCGATCCTCAGCCATGGCTCACAAGTCCACGTCTCGTGTTTCCGGCCCCATGGCCGCACCCAGGGTGGCGATCACGCCACCGATACACAGCAGCACCGCCGGTGCCAGCGCTGCGGAAAACAGGTGCCCCAGCCAGTTGACATAGAAGGCATAGAACGAGGGGATGATCACCGACAGGCTGAAGCCGACGCCGAAACCGGTGGCGCGCACGTCGGTGACGAAGCGCTCATTGATGTACGTGACCAGCACGCCCCAGGGTGCGGTGACCAGGATGGCGAGCACACACACCAGAGCGATGATCACTGCCAGCGGCATGGCCTCGCCACTGGCGAGCACATAGAGGAGGGCGGAGCCGACGGTGGCGATCAACGGACCGAGGATCAGAAATAAGCGCCGGCGCCCGATCTTCTGTCCCAGCACCCCGGCGCCGATATAGCTCACCACCAGCAGGCTGTAAGTGACGAGCAAGGTCGAGCTGATCTCTAACTTCGACAGATGCAGCGTGTGCAGCAACAGGCTCGAGGGCAGGAAGATCGTGATCATGTTCTGCGTGATCCAGAAGCCGGTCATCAGGATCAGCACCTGCAGCAGGCTGCGGCCACTGCGGCCGCGCCAGAGCTCGCGCAGCGGCTGATTGTCGCGGCCGGCCTTGGTCTCGACCTTCCAGATCTCGGACTCAGACACCTGATACACGTAGTACAGCGCCAGCACGGCCGCGAGCGCCGCGCCGATCACGAATGGAATGCGCCAGCCCCACTGCGCGTAGGGGGAATCCAGACCCGTCAGCGGCACCAGGGCGAACACCGCGGTGGCCACCAGATTGATGGCCACATAGGAGGCCGGAAAGGCGGACATGACAAAGCCGCCCACCAGGCCGCGCTGGTGCTTCTTGGAATATTCGATGGCCAGCGGATGCGCGCCGGTGTAGCCGCCGCCGAGGAAAATGCCATCGATAAAACGCAGTCCCACGAGCAGCAGGTACGAGGCGATGCCGATGGTCTGATAGCCGGGCACCAGCGCGATCAGCAAGGTCACCACACTGAATCCCGCCACCGAATAGATCGAGGCCATGCGCCGGCCGATGCGGTCGGCAATCAGGCCGAAGAGGAAAGCACCGATGGGGCGGCCCAGCAAGGTGGTGATGAAGACCAGCGAGCCAAGGATGTTGGCCGTGGCCGCATCCAGATGCGCGGGCTGAAAATACGCCAGCACCGGCGACAGCACCACCACCGGCAGATAGATGTCGAACATGTCGATGAACTCGGAGTAGAACGCGCCCTTGATGGCGGCGCGCCGCTTCGCATCCACCTCAGGGGTCAGCGCCGCGTCATCGTTGGCGGCATCGGCAATGATGCTATTCCCCGGCATGGCCGAGCCTGGCGCGCATCAGTACATCACCATGCCGCCATCGGCGACGATGGTGGCACCGTGCACATAGGATGCGGCCGGTGAAATCAGCCAGGCGATGGTGTGTGCGATCTCCTCGGCGCTGCCGAGGCGGCCAAAGCCGATCATGGCCTCGATGCGCTGGCGCGTGGCCGGGTTGCTCAACGGCACGGCGGCGAACGGGGTATCAATCATGCCGGGCGCCACGGTGTTGACGGCAATGCCCTTCGGCCCCAGTTCGCGCGCGGCGTTTTTCGTCAGCGCCAGCACCGCGCCCTTGGTGGCGGCGTAGGAGACCGTGCCGGCCAGACCGCCACCGCGCAGGCCGGCGACACTCGAGACCGTGCAGATGCGCGCACCACTCGCCATCAGCCGTGCGGCTTCGCGGATACAAAGGAAGGTGCCGGTGACGTTCACCGACAGCACTCGGCTGAAGGTGCTCGCCGTGGTGTCGAAGAACGGCGTGGTCTCATAGATGCCGGCGCAGGTCACCAGCGCATCGAGCCCGCCCAGGCTTTGCCTAATGTGCGCAAACGCTGCGCACACGGCCGGTTCATCGGCCACATCCAGGGGCAGCGACAAGATAGCGCCGGCCGTTGTCGCCGGATTGCGATCCAGGCACACCACCTGCCAGCCCTGCTGCAGCAGCACCGCGACGCTCGCGGCGCCAATGCCACTGGCAGACCCGGTGACGGCCACCCGTCTGCTGCTGATTTCGCCCATTGCTCAACCCCCTCCGCATTCCGACCCCGCCCGCGTTGCGCACTGGCCGCGGAGGCCACGGCCGCATCGGTCAGGCTTTTTCCATTTCCGCAAACGCCTCGCGCGCGATGCGGAAGGAATCCACGCCGGCCGGAACGCCGGCATAGATCGCCACCTGCAGAAACACCTCGCGGATCTCATCCTTGCTCACGCCATTGCGCAGCGCGCCTTTGACATGAATCTTCAGTTCATGCGGACGATTGAGGCAGCTGATCATCGCCAGGTTGAGCATGCTGCGAATTTTGAGCGGCAGCGTCTCGCGGCCCCAGACCGCGCCCCAGCAATACTCGGTGGTCAGCTGCTGCATGGGCATATTGAAGTCGTCGGCCGAGGCCATGGCCTTCTCGACGTACTCGGCGCCGAGCACCGATTTGCGAATCTTCAGGCCGGTGTCAAAAGTACTCTTGTCCACTGTGCTCTCCATTCAAGTAGCCGTTGTGAGAATCTGATCCGGCGTGGCCGCGCCCGCAGCGCCAGCGTTCAGCGCCGGCCGGTTCGGGCCCCGAAGCTCATTTGCGTCGGACTTCGACGCCCGCCCAGGCTTCGATCGGCCGCACCATGCAGGTGAAATCCGAATCCGGCCCGTAAAGAGCGTTGGTGATGCTGAGCATCTGGCGCACCGCTGCACCCACGGGTGTGGGCACGCCCAGTGCCTCGGCCTCATCCAGGCACAGCCGCACGTCCTTGTAGGAAAGGCCGGTGGCGAATCCGAAATCGAACGTGCCGGTGATCACCGAGCGCGGAAACTTATCCTGCGTGGCGCTGTTGCGCCCCGAGCTGACATTGAATACCTCACACATCACGCTCGGATCCAGGCCCGCCTTCACCCCCATGACCATGGCCT
>DASXLF010000638.1:0-2969 GCA_036496405.1 Steroidobacteraceae bacterium
TGTTGCTCCAGTGGATCGCAAACGGTCCGATGAGGACTTCCCAGTACGGTTTTCCGGAAAGTTCATCTGCCTCGGACTCTTGCGCACAGGCCGCGGATGACGACAAGGCAATCAGTAGGCTTGCCACCACGGCACTGGCGCGACGATTCATAGGCTCCTCGGGGTTCTTTTTTAGGCAGTGAATTCAAGACGCGAAGCCGATCCGGCATCGCCCTGGCGGAGTGCACCCATTGGTGCGGCATGCTCGAAACCCGCGGCACGGAAGACCGCTACCACGGCATCGACGGCATCGGCGCTGCAACTCACCAGCAGTCCACCGCTGGTCTGCGGATCGGCCACCAGCGAATGCTGCCACGTGGCGGCAGACGCAGGCCATTCGACCTGTGAACCATAGCCGATCCAGTTCCGGCCCGAAGCGCCAGTGATGATGCCCTCTTTGGCGAACTTCGCCGCGGCCTCGATGATCGGCAGCGCGCTCAGTTGCACGCGCGCAGAGAGATTCGCGCCGCGGCAGATTTCCAGCAGGTGGCCGGCGAGGCCGAAGCCGGTGACATCGGTCATCGCATGCACGCTGTCCATGGCCGCGAGTTCGATCCCCACGCGGTTGAGTTGTGTCGTGTAGCGCAGCATCTGCGCGTAACCGTCATCGTCGAGCAGCCCTTTCTTGAGCGCCGCCGAGAGGATGCCCACGCCGAGCGGCTTGCCCAGGACCAGCACGTCACCAGCCCTTGCGTCCGAGTTGCGGCGCACGCGATCGGGATGGACCAGCCCCAGCCCGACCAGGCCGTAGATCGGCTCCAGCACATCGATGCTGTGGCCGCCCGCGATTGGGATACCGGCCTCCCGGCAGACGCTGGCGCCGCCTTCGAGCACGCGCCCGATCACTTCGGGCGGCAGCTTGTCGATGGGCATGCCGACCAGCGCCAGGGCCATGATCGGCGTGCCGCCCATCGCGTACACATCCGATAGTGCGTTGGTCGCGGCGATGCGGCCGAAGTCGTACGGGTCGTCGACGATCGGTGTGAAGAAATCGGTGGTGGCCACCAGCGCCTGCGTGGCATTGAGGCGATAGACGGCCGCATCGTCGCTGGTCTCGATGCCCACGAGCAGTTCGGGGGGCACGATGCCTTGCGGGGCGCGTGCCAGAATCTCGGCCAGGAGGCCCGGGGCGATCTTGCAGCCGCAACCGCCGCCGTGGGAAAACCTTGTGAGAGCGATCGGTTCCATGATGAAGAGTTTGAGACAGTCGACGTGGGTCGGCATTTTGCCAGCCATGCGCGCCGGGCATCGGCGCTGAACACATCATGCAACGTTCTCCTGTGCGCGTGACCGATCGTCACGCGTTCGACACCCTGATCGACGCACGCTCGCCCGCCGAGTTTGCGCTGGACCACATCCCCGGAGCCATCAACTGCCCGGTGCTCGACGACGAGGAGCGCCGCATCGTCGGCACGCTCTACAAGCAGCAGGGCGCATTCGAGGCGCGGCGCGTCGGCGGTGCGATGGTCGCGGTCAATCTCGCGAAGCATCTGCGCGAGGTCTTTGCCGACCGCCCGGCCAGCTGGAAGCCGCTCGTGTACTGCTGGCGCGGCGGCCTGCGCAGCGGCTCGATGGTGACCTGGCTGCGGCTCGTGGGCTGGGATGCCCAGCAATTGGCCGGCGGCTACAAGAGCTTTCGCCATCATGTGCTGGAACAGCTCGAGACGCTCTGCCCGCGGCTGCCGCTGCGCATCCTCTGCGGCGCCACGGGCAGCGCGAAGACCCGCGTGCTGCAGGCGCTGGCGCGGCGCGGAGCGCAGGTGCTCGACCTGGAGGATTTCGCGAAGCACAAGGGATCGCTGCTCGGCGCCCTGCCGGGCGTGCCCCAGCCTTCGCAGAAACATTTCGAGACGCGCATCGCGCAAGTGCTTGAAACGATCGATCTCGATCGCCCCTTGTACGTGGAAGGCGAAAGCGCGCGCATCGGCCGCATCGCGGTGCCTTTGTCGATGGTCGCTCGGATGCGCGAGAGCCCATGCATCGAGGTCGTCGCGACGCCCGAGGCGCGGTTGACCTACCTGCTGCGCGACTACGCCTATCTGGGCGACAACGCCGAAGCGCTCGCCAACCAGCTCGGCATGCTGAAGGAACTACAGGGCAAGGAGACGGTGCAACACTGGCAGGCCTGGGCGCGCGCCGGCGAGCTTTCGCCGTTGTTCGCGGAGCTGATGGCGCTGCACTACGACCCGCACTATGCGAGATCGCAGGCGCGTCACTTCGCGGCGTGGAGCGACCGACGCCAAATCGAGGCAAGCGATCTTTCGGACGCCGGCATCGAGGTCGTGGCCGATGCCGTGCTGGCGCTGGAAGCCTCTCGCCTTCAGGCGTAGGCCGGAACGAGCCCGCGCCGCAGCCGGCTGCTTGCGCCATCCACGATGAAGACCAGCGCGAACATGGCGCCGATCACGGTCGCGGCCTGCGCCTGCTGGAACAGCGACAGATGGAAGTACAGCATCTGCCCGAGGCCGCCGGCACCCACGAAGCCGAGCACCGCCGCCATGCGGATGTTCATCTCCCATCGGTAGAGCGTATAGGCAAGCCACTGCGGCCAGACCAACGGCAGGCTTCCGTAGGCGAAGGCGGCTGCCGCGCCGCTGCCCGCCTCGCGCAGCGCGAACTCGGGCGCCGCGGGCGCGTTTTCGAGTGCCTCGCCGAACAGCCTTCCGAAGACGCCAGTGGTGTGGAGCGCCAGTGCAAGCACGCCCGCGAAAGGACCAAGGCCGGCCAGCAGGACCATCAGCGCCGCCCACACCAGTTCGGGCACGCTGCGCAACACATTCAGCATGAATCGCGCGCCCTGCTTGCACACCACGCCGAATCGCCCCGAGGCCGGCAGCGCCAGCAACGCGCCGGCGACGAATGCCAGCAAGGTGCCCAACGCAGACACCGCTAGCGTTTGCAGCGCGCCCCAGGCGATCTTTGCCAGAAAG
>DASXLF010000639.1:0-2310 GCA_036496405.1 Steroidobacteraceae bacterium
CAGCCCCGCCATTTCCTCGAATTCGTGGAGCGCTATGGAATCGCCTGGCACGAGAAGACGCTCGGACAACTTTTTTGCGACCACTCGTCGCGGCAAATTGTTAACATGCTGCTGGCCGAGTGCGAGCGCGGCGCGCGCGGTTCGCGCCACGTCGAGATGATTCTCAATGCGCGGCGCATCGGCGTCGAGAGAGACAGCGGCGGAGGCTTTCGTGTGTCATCGTCGGCCGGAGATTTTCGCTCCGATGCGCTGGTAGTCGCCACCGGTGGGCTGTCGATTCCCAAGCTCGGCGCCACCGGGCTCGCGTACGAGTTGGCTCGCCAGTTCGGCTTGCGTATCGTCGCGCCCCGGCCCGCGCTCGTGCCGCTGCTGCTGGGAGGCGAAGAGGCCCGCTGGATGGAGCTGGCCGGCGTATCGTGCGAGGTCACAGCAAGAGCGGTCGGCGCTCTCGGCAGGAACGGCGCCGCGCCCGCCTTCCGCGAAAAGATGCTGGTGACGCATCGCGGCCTAAGCGGCCCGGCGGTGCTGCAGGCATCTTCGTACTGGAGTCCCGGCGAAGCACTGACCATTGACTTTGCGCCACAGCTAGACAAGGAATCGAAGCTGCTGGACCCGCTGTTCCAACCTGCGGCCCGGCGCGATCCAATGGCGCTCAAGCAGGCGCTGCATTCCGTGCTGCCGCAAAGGCTGGCAGGGTTTCTGGCGGAAGCCGGCGCCCCGGCATGCTGGTCAAATGCGGCCCTCGAGGCGTCCGAGCAAGCACTGCGCAATTGGCGGTTTCATCCCGTCGGAACCGAGGGTTTTGAGAAAGCCGAAGTCACCGCGGGCGGCATCAACACCGACGACCTGCAGGCGCGGACGATGGAAGCCCGCACCGTGCCGGGCCTGTTCTTAATTGGCGAGGCCGTCGATGTCACCGGACATCTGGGCGGCTTCAACTTTCAATGGGCGTGGGCTTCGGCGGTCGCAGCGGGGAACAGTGTCTAGGAACGTCCTGATCTTCTTGTTCTCTGTTCTTCACCATGCCTCAAAAATAGGCTGCTGCTGGCGGCCGAAGACAGAATGTTTAAGGAACTTTTCGTCGTCGCGTTGCGGGTAATCGCTGCGATAATGCGCGCCGCGGCTTTCGGTGCGGGCCAGAGCCGATTGCAGAATGGCATGGGCAACCACGCACAGTGAGCGCGCCTCGCCGAGCCGGCGGCTGGATTTTCCTTCTCCCGCCAGGCGGCCCAGTTCGGCAGTGCAATGGGACAGCGCATTCATGCCCTGGCGTAGCGTGGATTCTTCGCGCAGCAGGCCTGCGAACTCCCACATGGAGCGCCGCAAACACCCGATCGTCTGGTCGACCTCTTCTTCATCGCGCGCCGCCAGTGTGAGCGGCGCATCGTGGCGCGCCTCCACTGGTTCCAGCGGATGAGCATCCGCCAGCATGGCCTTCGCCGCGCGCGCGCCGAACACCAACCCCTCCAGCAGCGAGTTGGAAGCCAGGCGATTGGCCCCGTGCACGCCCGTGCAGGCCGCTTCGCCCGCAGCGTACAGCCCGCGCACGTTGGTGCGGCCGTCGAGATCGGTGCGGATGCCGCCCATCAGGTAGTGGGCGGCGGGGCGAACAGGAATCAGATCGCGGCGCAGATCGAGGCCGTACTGGGCGAGACATGCGCTGATGCCGGGAAAGCGCTGGTGCAGATCGATGCCGCTCACGTGGCGCATATCGAGATACACCGGGCGCGGTCCGCGGGTTCCCTCGCTCATGCCTTCCCGCGCCACGGCACGAGCCACCACATCGCGCGGCGCCAGTTCCAGGCTGGGGTGGTAGCGCTCCATGAAGCGCTCGCCACGATCGTTGCGGAGATACGCGCCCTCGCCGCGCAGCGCTTCGGAAAGCAGAAACCGCGGAGCGCCGGGCAGCGACAGCGCGGTGGGATGGAACTGGTAGAACTCCATGTCGGCCAGCTCGGCCCCGGCCTCCGCGGCCAGCGCGATTCCATCGCCCGTGGCCACTGCGGGATTGGTGGTGTCTGAAAACACCTGGCCTGCTCCCCCGGCCGCTACCAGCACGGCGCGCGCACGCACGCGCAACGCGCGCTGGTCGCGATCGAGAAGGTCCACGCCAATCACGCGTCCATCCCGGACCACCAGGCCGGCGACCGTGGTCCACTCGGCAAAGCGAAGCGCTGTCTGCGCGCCCGCCACCGTGGCCAGCGAGCGGCTGATCTCAGCTCCCGTGGCATCGCCATCGGCGTGAAGAATTCGGGGAACGGAATGCGCCGCCTCACGCGTGCGCAGCAGGCGGCCGCTGTCGCGATCGAA
>DASXLF010000640.1:0-25384 GCA_036496405.1 Steroidobacteraceae bacterium
CGAGCCGCTCGCCCAGCACGACAGCAACCTCGGCACTCTTGGCGTTCACGGCGTCTCTTTGGGCTCGCGCCTCGGGACACTACCAAGGCCACGATAACATACGACGGTAGCACCCTACCTGCGCGTTCATGGATAATGCGCGCCCCCAGCAGCAGCCCGGTCGCACCTTCCATGGCGCAATACATCTTCACCATGAATCGCGTGTCCAAGGTGGTGCCGCCCAAGCGCACCATCCTGCGCGATATCAGCCTGTCGTTCTTTCCTGGAGCCAAGATCGGCGTGCTCGGTCTGAACGGATCGGGCAAGTCCTCGCTTTTGCGAATCATGGCGGGGATGGACCCGAACATCGACGGCGAAGCGCGCCCGCAACCGGGTATTCGCGTCGGCTTTCTGCCGCAGGAGCCGGAGCTCAACCCGGAACAGGACGTGCGCAGTGTGGTCATGGAGGGCGTCGGCGGCACCTTCGCGCTGTTGGAGCGCTTCAATCGCATCAGCGAGCTGTTCGGCGAGCCGATGGACGATGTCAAGATGAACAAGCTGCTCGAAGAGCAGGCCAAGCTGCAGGACGCCATCGATGCCGCCGGCGGCTGGGAACTGGAACGCAAGCTCGAGATCGCAGCCGACGCGCTGCGTCTGCCAGCGTGGGAGGCCAAAATCGCGCAGCTCTCCGGCGGCGAGAAGCGCCGGGTGGCGCTATGCCGGCTGCTGCTGTCGCAGCCGGACATGCTGCTGCTGGATGAGCCCACCAATCACCTGGATGCCGAATCCGTGGCATGGTTGGAACGCTATCTCGAGGAATATCCCAGCACCGTGGTGGCGGTCACTCACGATCGTTACTTTCTCGACAACGTCGCCAAATGGATTCTCGAACTCGATCGGGGTCACGGCATTCCGTGGCAGGGTAATTATTCCTCCTGGCTGGAGCAGAAGGAAAAACGCCTGGCGCTCGAGGAGCGCACACAGGATGCGCTGCGCAAGACCCTGGCGCGAGAGCTCGAGTGGGTGCGCACCAATCCCAAGGCACGCCATGCCAAAAGCAAGGCGCGCATTGCCCGCTACGAGGAAATGGCATCCAGGGAATTTCAGGAACGCAACGAAACCAACGAAATTTATATTCCGCCCGGCCCGCGCCTGGGCGAACTGGTGATCGAGGTCAAGGGCCTGGCGAAGGGATTCGGTGACCGGCTGTTGATGGACAATCTGAATTTCAATATGCCGCCCGGCTGCATCGCCGGCATCATCGGACCCAACGGCGCGGGTAAGACCACGCTATTTCGCATGCTCACCGGCGTTGAACAGCCCGACGGCGGCACGATCCGCGTCGGCCCGACGGTGAAACTCGCCTACGTCGATCAATCACGCCAGACGCTGGACGATAAAAAAACCGTGTGGGAGGAAATTTCCGGCGGCCAGGACATCATCAAGGTCGACAACTACGAAACCCCTTCGCGCGGTTACGTCGGCCGCTTCAATTTTAAAGGAACACAGCAGCAGCAGTTGATCGGCGAGCTTTCGGGCGGCGAACGCAATCGCGTGCATCTGGCCAAGGTGCTGCGCACCGGCGGCAATGTGCTGCTGCTGGATGAACCCACCAACGACCTGGACATCGAAACCCTGCGCGCGCTCGAAGACGCACTGCTGAATTTTCCCGGCTGTGCGGTCGTGATCTCACACGACCGCTGGTTCCTAGATCGCATCGCGACCCACATCCTGGCGTTCGAAGGTAATTCGGAAGTGGTCTGGTTCGAGGGCAACTACCAGGACTATGTCGAGGATCTGCGCCGGCGCCGCGGCGAAGATGCCGCGCAACCGCACCGGCTCAAATACCGCAAGCTCACGCGCTGATCGTCTGATTATGTCAACGCGCGCTGAATAAGCGGGCGGTCAATGCCGAAGTGTCGCCACTCGGCTACACTCTTGATCATGCCCGTTTATCTCGACAGCCACGATCGATTGCACAATGACCAGGCCGCGAACCTGGCTCTGACCTGTCCGCATTGTTCGGTGCTGGCCCACATTACGCCCCAGGCGCTGCCGCGTTTTTCCGAACTGAGCGCTAGTCGGCCCAAGCAGATCGGCGCGGTGTATCGCTGCGATGCCTGCAATGCCCCGGTCTTCCTGCGCTTTGACGTACGTGGCTATGGCAGCGAGCGCATCGAGTTGTCCTCGCATTTCAGCGAGGTGGAGCGGCCGAACGAGAAATTCAACTTCACCTACCTGCCGCAGGACATTGAGGTGGTGTTTCGCGAGACGCTGCTGTGCTATTCGCACGGTCTGTTCAATGCTTTCGCCAGCATGTGCCGGCGCACCATGCAGTCGGTGTTCGCTGATCTGGGTGAGGCCGGCAAGCTGCGCGTGTTCGATGAATTGAGCGACGTGCGTGACATGGCGCAGATCGATGGCAGCGTTTTTATCGCCATCAAGCGAGTGCTGTTCGACACTGATGCCGATGCCGCGCCGAACTTGCCGTTGCTGGACGACGATCAAGCCGGGCTATTGTTGGAAGTGATCAAAGATCTGCTCTACCAGAGCTACGTGCGCAAGGCGCGCCTGCAACAGGCGATGGTCGTGCGCCGCATCGCCAGCGTCAACGGCGGCTAACCCAACCACACGCGCGCGTTGCGGAACAACCGCATCCAACCGCTGTCTTCGCCGGCACCAGGCGGATACCAGGAGTTCTGCACCGTGCGAAATACGCGCTCGGGGTGCGGCATGGTTACGGTCACGCGTCCGTCCGGGGTGGTCAGCGCTGCCAGTGCCTGCACGGCACCGTTGGGATTCGCGGGATAGCTGTGCGCCGCCTCACCGCGATTGTCGAGGTAGCGAAACGCCAGCAGCCGCGCAGCCAGGCAATGCTGCAGATCCCCATCGTCGGCGAATTGCGGCCGGCCTTCGCCGTGCGCCACCGCCACTGCCAGGCGCGAACCGTGCATTCCCGCCAGCAGTATCGAAGGTGAATCGAGAATCTCCACCAGGCTCAGGCGCGCCTCGAACTGCTCGCTGCGATTGCGCAAAAAATGCGGCCAGTGCTGCGCTCCTGGAATCAGTTCCTTCAACACCGCAAACATCTGGCAGCCGTTGCAGACACCGAGCGAGAGAGTATCGCTGCGCTCGAAGAAGCGCTGGAATTCGCGCCGCAGTGGCTCGTGAAACAGAATCGAACGCGCCCAGCCGCGGCCGGCGCCCAGCACATCGCCATAGGAAAAGCCGCCACAGGCAACCATGGCGGAATAGCCGGCCAGGCTGCGCGTGCCACTGAGCAGGTCTGTCATGTGCACGTCGTGTGCCTCGAAGCCGGCACGGTCGAGCGCCGCGGCCATCTCGAAATGACTGTTGACCCCCTGCTCGCGCAGCACCGCCACACGCGGACGCGCGCCGGTGGCGATCAGCGGTGCGGCAATGTCCTGGTCGGCGTCGAAGCTCAGCTGCTGCGATAATCCCGGATCGCTCTCATCGCATACCGCGGCGAACTCCTCCTGTGCGCACTGCGGATCATCGCGCAGCCGCCGCATGTGATAGGAGGTCGCCGACCAGGCACGCCTGAGTTCACTCCAGGACTCGTCGAGTACCTGCTCGCCCCGGCGGATACGCACGCGCATGCCCGGGCCGGGGCCGCCAATCGGGTGCACGCAGGCGGCCAGGCCATGCACCGCCAGACAGTCAATCACCGCCGGCTGATGTTCGTGTTTTACCTGCAGCACCGCGCCCGGCTCTTCGGCGAACAACTGCGCGATGATGGATCCGGTGGACGGCGGCAGCGCCACCTCCAGGCCGCAGTGTCCGGCAAAAGCCATCTCCAGCAGCGTCACCAGCAAGCCGCCGTCGGAGCGATCGTGATAGGCCAGCACCAGCTCGCGGTTGTGCAATTCGATCATGGCCGCGGCAAAGCCGCGCAGCAATTGGGCATCGGCATCGGCCGGCGCTCCGCCCATCTTGTTGTACACCTGGGCCAACGCGCTTAATCCCAGTCGATCGCGGCCGCAGCCAAGATCGACCAGCAACAACGCCGTCGCGCCGCATTGCGTCTGCAGCACCGGTGTCCAGGTGCGCCGGACATTGACTACCGGCGCGAACGCCGACACGATCAACGATACCGGGGCAATCACCGAATGAGGAGTCCCGCCCTGTTGCCATTCGGTTCGCATGGATAGCGAATCCTTGCCGACCGGAATGGCGATCCCCAATTGCGGGCAGAACTCCTCGCCCACGGCGTGCACGGCCGCATACAGCGCCGCATCCTCGCCCTCAATCCCGCATGCCGCCATCCAGTTGGCCGACAGGCGTATGTCGCCGAGCGCCGCCACATCGGCGGCCAGAATATTGGTCAGCGACTCGGCGACCGCCAGACGCGCGGCAGCCGCCGCATCCAGCAACGCGGCCGGGGTACGCTCGCCAATGGCCATCGCCTCCCCGCGCAGGTGCTGATAATCGGCCAGCGTGACGGCGGCGTCGCTGACCGGCACCTGCCAGGGACCGACCAGTTGATCGCGGCTGATCTGCCCGCCGACGGTTCGATCGCCGATGGTGATCAGGAACGTCTTGTCGGCCACCGCCGGCAGGCTCAGCACGCGATACACGGCCTCGCGCAGATCGACCTGTTCGCAATCCGATGGCAGCGACCGGCGCGGCTGGCTGCGTACCTCGCGTCGCATCTGCGGCAGCTTGCCGAGCAAGGCATCGACCGGCAGGTGTACCGGCTCATCGTCGAACTGCGCATCGCGCACCAGCAGCAAACCATCATCGGTGATCTCACCGATGACCGCGTAGGGGCAACGCTCGCGGCGCGCGATCGCCCGAAAGCGCTCCAGAGTGCCCGGAGCCAGCGTCAGCACATAGCGCTCTTGTGCCTCGTTGCACCAGATTTCCAGCGGCGACATGCCGGATTCAGCAATCGGAATCGCGCGCAGCGCGATGCGCGCGCCACGATGGCTGTGCGCCACCGCCTCCGGCACGGCGTTGGAGAGGCCGCCGGCGCCGACGTCGTGGATGAGTTCGATCGGATTGTGCGCGCCGAGGGCCCAGCAGCGATCGATCACTTCCTGCGCCCGCCGCTGCATCTCGGCATTGCCACGCTGAACCGAGGCAAAATCCAAGTTCTCGCTCGACGCCCCGCTGCCCATCGATGAGGCGGCGCCGCCACCCAGGCCGATCAGCATGGCCGGCCCGCCCAGCACCACCAGCGGTGCGCCTACCGATACTTCGCTCTTTTCAACATGCGCGCGCCGCACGTTGCCCATGCCACCGGCGAGCATGATGGGTTTGTGATAGCCGCGCATGCGCCCCGGCGGATCGCCCGGCAGCGCGGTCTCGAGCGTGCGAAAGTAGCCGCAGATATTGGGCCGCCCGAACTCATTGTTGAAGCCGGCCGCCCCGATCGGCCCTTCGAGCATGATGTCGAGCGCCGAGGCGATACGCGACGGTCGGCCCAAGCTCTGCTCCCACGGCTGGCCGAATTGTGGAATGCGCAGATGCGAGACCGAAAAGCCCGTCAGCCCGGCCTTGGGCTTGGCTCCGCGGCCGGTTGCGGCCTCGTCGCGGATTTCGCCGCCGGCGCCGGTGGCCGCTCCCGGAAACGGTGAGATGGCGGTGGGGTGGTTATGCGTCTCCACTTTCATCAGGATGTCCACCGGCTCATCGCTGCCGCGATAGATGGCGCTCTCGGGATCGGGAAACCAGCGCGTGGCCACACTGCCGACGATCACCGCCGCGTTGTCGCGGTAGGCGGAAAGCACGCCGGCCGGGGCGCGCGCACGGGTGTTGCGGATCATCGCAAACAGCGACTTCTCGCGTACCACGCCGTCGATTACGAACTGGGCATTGAAAATCTTGTGCCGACAGTGTTCAGAGTTCGCCTGCGCGAACATCATGAGCTCGACATCGCTCGGATCGCGACCCAGTCGGGTAAAGGTATCGAACAGGTAGTCGATCTCAGTCGCGTTGAGGGCCAGACCCATGTCCTCATTCGCCGCGACCAGCGCGCCGCGGCCCGCGGCCAGCGACAGGATCTGCAGCGGCTGCGGCACATGCTGTGCAAACAACTGCCCCGCTGCGGCCACATCCTCGAGCACCACCTCGATCATGCGATCGTGCAACACTGCCGCCAGAGTCGCGCGCCGCGCGGCTGTCAGCCCCGTGGGCAGCGCCACGCGATACAGGATGCCGCGCTCTATGCGTATCACGTCCGTGAGTCCACAGACGTGCGCGATATCGGTGGCCTTGCTGGACCAGGGCGATATCGTTCCGGGTCGCGGCACCACCAGCGCCGGCCAGAATCCATCATGCGTCGGCGCATCGTATGCGCCATGCTCGGGTGGGCGGCCACCGTCGTCCAGCAGTTGCACCAGGCGCGAACTGGCGAGCGCATCGAGCTCGCGGCTGCAATCGATGCAGTGCAGGAACTGCGCCCGCACCGCTGTAACCCCGGGCTCCAGGCCTTGCAGGCGCGCGAGCAGTCGATGTAGGCGGAATTCGGACAGAGCCTGGGAGCCAGGGAGCGTGAGCATCAAGTCTTCTTCGGCCCCGGTTCAATAGCCGAAGGCGGCAGCAACGGCATGGGAAATTGCGCCACGTTGCTGCCTTCGAGCGCCACCACTTTGCTGACGCCCTGCTTGCGTACCTCATCGATGCGCACGATCGACTGCAACGGCAGGTAGCTGCGTGTGACGCCGTTGAATTCGCTCTTCACTCGCTCTTCAGCCGGATCCAGCACTACCGAGGAGCGCTCACCAAACACCAGTTCCTCGATTTCGACGAATCCGAACAGCGTGCCATGGCTGACCTTGCGGGCGTAAATCTCGTAAACCTTCCCCTGATTTACAAACATCACCTTGAAGATATGGTTCGATGCCATCGTTGAGTGTAGTCCCGGCGGGCGAAAGCAAAATGCTGCGCCAAAGTATTATATGTCCGGGTAGACTAGAGGTGGAGCGCCAAGATGGCCCTGAAGCTGACAATTCTCAGCGAGCACAGCGTGCCCCTCGGGGCGCGCGGCAGCATCGTCTTTGGCGTTGGCGGCGGCAGCATTGGCCGGGCGCACGACAATGACTGGGTACTGCCGGATCCGCAGCGCTATCTCTCGGCGCATCACGCGCGCGTCAAATTCCGCAATGGCGCCTTCTACCTGCTGGACAGCAGCACCAACGGCGTTTTCGTCAATGAGCGCGCCGAGCCGCTGGGACGACGCGCCAGCCACCCGCTGCGCGATGGCGACCGGTTGCAACTGGGCGACTATCTGATCGCCGTCAGCATCGACGGCGACTCGGCTGAGGCGCCCGAGGCGAGCGCGGTCTTTCCGGTGAACCCGGCCACGGCACACGGCGAGCCTGGCGTCGGCCGTGGTGATCTCGCGACCGACTTCAGCATGCGCGATCTGCTGCGCCCGGACGCGGAAGACACCAGCAATCTCGGTCCCTTGGATGGCTTCGGTCAACCGGTACTGACCGCGGATCCGGGCCTGCTGGCATTCGATCAAAGCGATCGGGAGCGCGCGGCCTCGCGGCCGCCGCCCAATGCCGCCCGCGCCGAGTCGCGCGCGAGCGAAAATGCCGCCGGAATCGAAGCCTTCTGTCGCGGCGCGGGTATCGATGCCAAGCCGTTTTCGGAAGAAGCGCAGGCGCGGATCCTGCACCTGGCAGGACTGCTGCTGCGCGAAGCACTGGTGGGACTCAAGGGGCTGGCGTTGGCGCAACGCGAAATGCGCGATCTCAATCAGATTGACGTCGGTCGCGAGGACCCGCAACAGATCGGACTGACCGGGCTGCCGGTGGAGGATCTGTTGCTGCGGTTACTGCAGGGACATGATGCGCACAGGGTGGACGCCGTGCAGTGGCTGCGAGAGACCCTCGTCAGCACGCGCCGTCACGACCTGGCGTTCTCGCGTGCGCTGCGCGCGGCGCTGGCGGAATTTCTCTCGCGGCTGGATCCCAAGGCGCTGGCGCCTGGGGCGACACAACGCGCTGCCGGCGAGGTCGATGCCGCGGCATTGAGTGAGCGCTTTCGCAGCATTACCGAGATGCCGTCGGGAAAACTGCCGCACCTGTTCATCGAAGTGTTCGCGCGCGTATTTGCCGCCGAGTACAAGAGCAGCGGCACGAGCTGAGCGCGTAGGCTCAGTTCGCGGCCAGGCGCTTCGAGCTCTGGCTGACGTTCTCGCCCGGACGGTCGCCGCCCTCGCCCGGGTCACTGAGCAGTGAGCTATCGAGCGAGCGATCTTCGGGGCGCATCACCCCGGCCCGCAACATAGGCATGGTTTCATCGGCCGGCACCGCGCGGCTATAGAAGAATCCCTGGCCCTGCGCGTGCGCACTGGCTTGCACCAGCAGCCGGCGCTGGGTATCCGTCTCGACGCCTTCGGCGACCACTTCAACCCCCAGTTCGCCGGCCAGACTCAGGATGGCACGCACCATGGCCACACCGCCAGGCTCGGCGTCGGCCGCGGCGATCATGCCGCGTGCAATCTTCAGCCGATTGACGCGGTAATTGCGCAGGTAATCGAGCGAGGA
Source organism: Steroidobacteraceae bacterium (assembly GCA_036496405.1). Lineage (GTDB taxonomy): Bacteria > Pseudomonadota > Gammaproteobacteria > Steroidobacterales > Steroidobacteraceae > FEN-1191. Next base: position 8,502 of record DASXLF010000640.1, read on the forward strand.
GTATTGCGAGCCGAAATCGTCAATCGCAATGCCGACGCCCAGGCGGCGCAGCTGATCGAGCACGTTGCTTTGCGCGAGCGTCGAGCGCGCCAGTACCAGCTCGGTCACGTCGAGTTCGATATCGGCGGGTTTGAGTCCCCAGCGGGCAATGCTGTCGATCACATCGCGCACGAATTCGCGGCCCATCTTGATCTGGGCCAGGGCGATATTGATCGCGACCACCGGCACCTGCATGCCGGCGGCACGCCACAGCGACATCTGCCGGCAGGCCGTGTCGATGGCCCATCGCCCGAGCTGCTGCATGATGCCGTACTTCTCGGCGATCGGCAGGAAGTCCTCCGGCAGGATCAAGCCGCGGGTGGGATGATTCCAGCGCAGCAGCGCTTCCATACCGACGATCCTGCCGGACGCCAGTTCCACCTGCGGCTGGTAGCGCATTTCCAGTTCATGCCGGGCCAGCGCGCTGCGCAGGTCATCGGCCAGCAGCATGTGCGAGCGCACCTCGATATCGATTTCATCGGAATGAAACCGGTACTGGCCGCGGCCGGCGTGCTTGGCGCGATACAGCGCCTGATCGGCCTGCATGAGCAGTTCATCGGGACTGCCGACGCTGGCGTCGTACAGCGAGATACCGATGCTGACGCCGATGCGCAGATCATTGCCATCGATGGCGTACGGGGCCGACACGATTTCAATCAGTTTTTCAGCCAGGGTGCCGGCCGCCGCTGAATCCTCGACCCGGGCCTGCACGATCGCGAATTCGTCGCCGCCGAGGCGCGCGACGCCGTCAATTTCCCGCGTCACGTCCCGCAGCCGGCGTGCGACTTCCTGCAGCAGCCGGTCGCCGGCGTGATGCCCGAGGGTATCGTTGACTTCCTTGAAGCGATCCAGGTCCAGATACAGCACCGCGAATGCGCACGCACCGCGCTGCGCGGCGGCATAGGCCTGGCGCAGGTGATCGCCGAAGGTCATACGATTGTCCAGCCCGGTCAGCACGTCGGTGCGCGCCAGCTGCGCGATCTTGGCCTCCGCTGCCTTGCGCTCGCTGATATCGATCAGGATGCCCTCGATCTCAACCAGGCGCGCCGACTCATCCCGCACCGGTGTGTAGCAATTCTCGAACCAGCGCACGCCCCCGTCGCTGGTCAGCATCCGGAATTCAATGCTCGCGGCCGGAGTCGTGCGCAACAGCAACTGCTCCATCGCGGTGCGCACGGCGTCGCGATCCTCGGGATGAATTATCTCGCGGTATTGCGTGGGTGCACTGAGCAGCTGCTCGGGGTCGTGACCGAGGCGCGCGATGTTTTTCGAGACATAGATCATCGGCAGCGATGGCTCGCCACGCAGGCGATACAGAATCGTCGGACTGCTTTGGATGATGGTATCGGCGCGCGCCAGCTCCGCGAGAAAACGCCCGCGCGTGATGGCGGTGCCGATCAGATCGGCCAGGATACGCAGCACGTCGACCTCGGCGCCGCTCCAGGCTCGCTCCCGTCGGCACACATCCAGGCCGATATGACCCCAATAGCGGCCATCCACCATGATCGGAACCAGCAGCACCGAACGCGCCTGCAGCCGCAGAAACAACTGCCTGACCGCCCCCTGGGCGCTGGCCAGCTGGCCTTCGACCGCGATTCCGCGGGACAGCGGCGCCATCCAGGCGGCCACTTCGGGATCCGGAGCGAGCGTGCTGTCGTGCGCGATCTGTGCCAGCTGCAACGGCGTTTCCGGTGCGTGCCAGAAATTGCGCAACAGCGCGCGCGCCGCGCCGTTGCCGGCGTTGGCGTCGTACACTTCCATGAGCAGTATGCGGTCCACGTCCACCGCGTGCGCCACGATGCTGAGCGAGTGGTTGATTGCCGGGCTCAAATCCGCGGCGGTTCCTATCTGCGCGGCGCAATTGGTCACAGCCTGCAGCAGATGTTCCCGCTGCTGCGCCTGGCGCCGGAAGCGCTCGCGGGTGATGGCGGCGCCGATGACTTGCGCCAGCATGGTCAGCAGCTTGATGTCATCCTCGGCCCAATCGTGCTCGCGCTCGCAATCATCGAAGCAGATGCGACCCCACGGCCGCCCCTCCACCGTGATCGGCACCATCAACGCGGTCAGCACACCGAGTTCGACCAGAAAGTCCCTGACGGCAGGATTGGCACGGCTGCGCCGCGTGACCACAGGCAGGCCATCAAGGAGCGGCTGTGTCCAGGCCTGCAATTGCGGATCGGTGGCCGCTGGGATCAGCGCCTCGGCGCCCAGCGGCGCGGCCGAGCCATCGGGCGCGGTCCAGTTGAACAGCAGCTGCTGCGGATTTTCGACCATGACTACGCGGTCGATGCGCACCACCCGGGCAAGAGTGGCCAGCACATCGGGCAGCGCCTCGATCACCGAAGGTGCGCTGCTGATATTGGCCACGCTCGCGGTAACGGTCTCTATCAGAAGGCCGAGACGGCTGAGGGCCGCGGAATCGGCGAGACTGTCGGTCATGCGCCGGCTATCCTAGCTGCAAACCTTGGGTAGATGATTGCAGCACCTTATGAGCCAAACAGGTCGCAGCATAGGACATAAATCACCGTATTTGGCCCAGAGGTGAGATCCCGCGTACTGCTTAGTCATGGCTGGGCAGCAATAAGTTTAGCGGCCACTACACAGCCCATGACGGTCGCGACGCAGCATAACGTTTCAGGCCACGCGTCGTGCACATGAAAGACCGCTCTGTCCGCGGATGCCGACAGGTTGCACATAAGCTGGCGGAGAGGGTGGGATTCGAACCCACGTGCCGGTATTACCCGACCATCCGATTTCGAGTCGGCGCCGTTATGACCGCTTCGGTACCTCTCCGGGGGTTGCTGCTATTCTAGCTCAGTGAGCAATGCCATGAGCCCCAACATACGACGGCGGCAACGGCCTCAGGCACATCAGGGGCTGATCTCGCTGCTGCGGCTGAGCGCCACGATGGCGCTGCTTTTGGCCGGCTGCGCGCGTCCTTCGGCCCTGCAGCAGATCCATGCGCGGGGGGAGCTGCGCATGGTGACGCTCAACTCACCCACCTGTTATTACCTCGGTGCACACGGGCCGGAGGGGCTGGAATACCGGCTCGCGGCAGCCTTCGCCCAGACCTTGGGCGTGCGGCTGGTGGTGCAAACCGCTTCGGACGCCCAAGCCATGCGCGCGGCGCTGGCGCACGGCAGCGCTGACCTGGCGGCGGCACAGATCAGCCCGAATGATGATTGGAACGCCGTCGGCCAGACCACCAGCAGCTACGAGCAGATCGCGCAACTGGTGGTCCAGAGCCGTGGCAAATCGGCGCCCGCCAATGTCGGCGGCCTGCGCAATGCGCGCCTGGTGGTGCGCGGGGACAGCCCGCAGGAGGCGCTGCTGCAAATGATCCGCAGCAACGGCGTGCCGGATCTGACCTGGACCACCGTACCGCTCGGCCAGGCCGACCCGCTTGACCTGGTCAGCAGCGGCAACGCCGACTACGCCATCATGGACGCCACCGAATTCGCGTTTGCGCAGCATCTGTATCCCGAGTCCACGGTGGCATTCGCGCTGCCCGATCCGCGCTCGGTACGGTGGGTAGTACGCCCCGGCGCCGGCGATCTGGTGCGGGCAGCGAATCGATTCTTCGCCGGCGCCAGTTCCTCCGGGGAACTGGCACGCATCGAGGGCGCCGCCGACACCGAATCGGGCGACTTCGATTACGAGTCGGCGCATCAGTTTCAGTCCGATGTCGCCACGCGCCTGCCCGAATTGCAGTCAATGTTCGAAGACGCGGCCCAGAGCACCGGCCTGGACTGGCGCCTGCTGGCGGCCATCGGCTATCAGGAATCCAAGTGGCAGGGTACGGCGGCTTCCGCCGACGGCGCGCAGGGCATCATGATGCTGACCAGCGACACCGCGACCACGGTGGGCGTGAATGACCGTGCCGACCTGCAGCAGAACATCCTCGGCGGCGCCAAATACCTGGCGCAGGTGATCGACACCATCCCCAAGCGCATCGCCGAGCCCGACCGCACCTGGCTGGCGGTCGCGGCCTATAACGTCGGCTACGGACACCTCGAGGACGCGCGTGTGATGGCACAGATGCACGGCAAGAATCCGGACGCGTGGGCCGATGTTCGCGAACAGCTGCCGCTGCTGGCACAGGAGCGCTGGTATACGCGTGCCAAGCGCGGTTATGCGCGTGGCTGGGAACCGGTCAAGTTCGTCGAACAGGTGCGACAGTATCTGGCGGTGCTGGAATGGATCGGAGCCGACAAGTCGGCGCACAACCCCGGCACGCCGAGCCGCTCAACCTTCGTAGCCCGGGTACCGATCGCCGTTCACCGCTTGCATTGACGGCACGGCTTCAGCGCTGGTGCGCGAAAAATTCCAGCAGCAACGCGTTGCACTCATCGGCCAGTACGCCGCCGAACACATCCACGCGATGATTCAGGGCCGGCACGCGAAACACATCGAGCAGGCTGCCTGCGCCGCCAAACTGCGGGTCCCAGGCTCCGAACACCAGCCGCCGGACACGCGCGTGCACCAGTGCCGCCGCGCACATCAGGCACGGCTCGAGCGTGACATACAACACGCAGCCGGAGAGCCGGTAGTTTCCGAGCGCGCGTCCGCCGGCTCGCAGCGCCTCGATCTCGGCATGAGCCGTGGGGTCGTTGCTGGCAATCGGCGCATTGGCGCCGGCGGCGATGATCCGGTCCTCATGAACCAGCACTGCGCCGACTGGCACCTCACCGGCCGCGCGCGCCGCGTGCGCCTGCAGCAGCGCAGCGCGCATGCCGTCGAGATCGCTAAACCCTGCCGTCATGGCTAGAGCTGAGCGGCAATGACGGCAATCTCTACTTTGTAGTCGCTGGAAGCCAGCTGCGGACTCACCACGGTGGCTCGGGCCGGGGCCGCACCGCCCGTCACCCAGGCGTCCCACACTCGATTCATTTCCGCAAAGCTGGCCATGTCCACCAGCCAGATCGTGGCGCTGAGAATATGGTTCTTGTCCGAGCTGGCCTGCAGCAGCAGAGCATCGATCCGCTGCAGGATGTCCTGCGTCTGCTCGGTCACGCTGCGCGCGGGCGCGCCGGAGGCCACCTGGCCCGCGAGATAGACGGTCTTGTTGTGAATGACGGCCTGCGACATGCGCGGCCCCGGCTCAAGGCGTTCCACTGACATATGGCATCTCTCCGCTGGTTGTTCGCTCAACGCTCGAAGTCCACGGCCACGGTGTTGCCGCCGCAGATCAGTACCGCCACCCGTTCGCCCGGCGCCGGCACATACTGCCGCGAGCTCAACGCCGCAAGCGCCGCCACCCCGCCCGGCTCGGCCACGAACCGCAGGCTGTTCCACAATAATTTCTGCGCTTCGCGAATGGCATCATCGCTGATCAGCACCGTGCGGTTCACGTAGCGTTGTGCAATCGGAAACACCAGTTCTCCCACACGGCGTGGGGCCAGAGAATCGGCCGCGATGCCGCCCGCCTCCGCATCCACCGGCCGGCCGGCCTCCAGCGCGCGCGTGAGCGTGGGCGCGCATCGCGGCTCGACGCCGATGAGCTTCACGCGTCCCTGATACCAGGCGGCAATGCCGGCGATCAGACCGCCGCCGCCCACCGACACCAGCAGCGTATCGAAGTCGCTGGTTTGCTCCTCGAGCTCCAGACCGACGGTGCCCTGACCGAGCAGAGTCTCCAGCTGATCGAAGGCGTGAATAGGCATGGCGCCGGACTGCGCGATCCAGGCCTCGCTGGCGCTCAGCGCATCGGCATAGCGGTCGCCGGCGATCACCAGCTCGGCCCCGTAATCGGTGATCTGCCGGATCTTGGCCGGCGAGGCGACACTGGGCACGAAAATTTTTGCCGGGACCTTCAACTTCATGGCGGCGAATGCCACCGCCGCGCCGTGGTTGCCGCCCGAGGCGGCGACCACGCCCACCGGGGGCAGCGTACGCATCAGCAGGCTCGCAAATGCGCCGCGCGCCTTGAACGAACCGGCGTGCTGCAGCGATTCAAGCTTCAGGATCACGCGTCCGGCGCTGGACCCGATATCGGCCGCGTCCAGCTCGATCAGCGGCGTGCGGCGAATGTGCGGCGCAATGAGCTTGTGCGTGGCTCGAATCTGCTCGTTAGAAATCATAGTCGCCCCAGCTTTTCCATTGTCAATGGGTCCGATTTGCCGCCGAAATACTGATCGAGTGCCGCCGTGAACACGACTGCGGCATCGGGCAGCAGCGAGAACAGGGTCATGCACGAATGAAATTTCAGATCGTCCGGCGCACCGAATATCTGGCTGATTGAACGCGCCGGCACCGTGCAAACCAGGTCACTGCATTCGACCAGCCGAGATCCAAGGACCGGGTGCCGCAGATAGGCATGAGCCTCTGCCAGACCGGCAATGCCATAGCGTTGCGCAACCACACTGTGGCCGAGGCCACTCAATTGCGGAAATACAAACCACATCCAATGACTGCGCTTATGCCCCGCGCGCAGCTCAAGGCGGACCTGGTCCATGACCGGATCCTGCGCCTGAACAAAACGCGCGAGATCGAAGCTATCAGCGGCCATCGGGATGCAACTGCTCGAAGGTACATTGCCGCGGCGATTTGTCCGGGCGCCAGCGCATGAGCTTGGTGCCGTGGCGAAAGCGATCGCCGGTGACATGATCGAACCGTACCTCGACTACCAGTTTGGGCGCCAATGGTTGCCATTCGGTGCTGCGCGCTGTGCTCCATCGGCTGGGTCCGCCCGGCGCCTTGCCGGTGAAGCCGGGCGGCTTGCGCAACGCCTCGAGTCGTTTGGTGAGCGCCGGACGCTCCTGATCGGTGATCGTCGACGTATAGCCCACGTGATCGAGCTTGCCGTTCTGATCGTACAGACCAAGCAACAATGACCCGACCGGGCGGCTGGAGCTTTCATAGCGGAAGCCGCCGATGACGCAATCGGCCGTCCTGAGATGCTTGACCTTAATCATCAGGCGTTCGCCGGGAGCGTAGGCATCGGCCAGTCGCTTGGCGACCACGCCGTCGGTGGCGCCGTGACCGGCTTTGCGCAACCACTGCTTTGCGCGCGCCAGCTCGGTGGTAGCCGGCGAGAGCACCAGCCGGTTTGCAATCCCGGACCGCGCAATGAAGCTCTTGAGCAGCTGCCGGCGCACTTTGAGTGGGCGGTCCATGACCAGCGAGCCGTCGGGCGTGGCCAGCATGTCGAACAGCACCAGCCGCGCCGGGGTCTGGCACGAAAGCTTGCGGATACGACTAGCGGCGGGATGCAGCCGCATCTGCAATACATCGAAGGCGAGACGCCCCTTGACCTCAACGACCAGCTCGCCATCGACGACAAAGCGCTTGGCGGCGACGCCGATCAGCATATCGACGATCTCCGGAAAATACCGGCCCAGGGGCTTGCCCGACTTGGCGCGCAACTCCACTGATCGGCCGGCTTTGAACGCCAGGCAGCGAAAGCCATCCCACTTGGGCTCGTACTGCCAGGGACCCTGCTCCTCGGGAAGTACTGACGCCGTCCTGGCTTCCATCGGTTCGGTCTGCAGCGGCAGGTCAAAGCGGCCGCGCGCTCCGGATCTGTTCGCAGACTTGACCAATTTCGCCGCCCGCTTGAACGCCATGCTCCCTCGCGCATTGACACATATATCGTCTGTTGGCAAACTAACTATATGATCGATCTGGCGGCTTTACAAGCACTCGGCAATGAGCGGCGACTGCAGATTCTGGATTGGCTGAAGGATCCGGAAGCGAATTTCCGGCCGCAGGTCGACGGCGATCTGGTGGCGGACGGCGTGTGTGCGGCACTGATCGCCGAGAAACTCGGGATCTCCCAGCCGACACTCAGCGAACATATGCGCGTGCTGTGTCAGGCCGGCCTGGTACGCGCCAAGCGCATCAGGCAATGGACTTTCTACAAACGCAACGAGCCGCGTATCAAGGAGGTTAAGCGCTCGATCGCCGTCCAGTTGTGATGCGGACGGGGCCACCGCCGCAAAGCGCGCGCCGTAGTAAACTGTGGCATGAACTACCGCAAGCTCGGCAGCAGTGAACTGATCGTATCGGAGATCGCGTTCGGTTCATGGCTCACCTTTTCGAATCAGGAGCGCAAGCAAACCGCGATCGCGTGCGTGCATCGGGCACTGGATCGGGGAATAACACTGCTCGATACCGCCAACGTCTACGGCCGCGGCACCGCGGAAACTGTCCTGGGTGAGGCCATATCGGGTCTGCGGCGCGAGAGCTACGTGCTGGCGACCAAGCTGTATTTCCCCATGAGTGATAGCGACCGCGGGCTATCGCGGGCGCAGGTGCAAAAGCAATTGGAGGCTTCGCTCAAACGCCTGCAGGTCGAGTACATCGATCTGTATCAGTGCCACCGCTACGATGCGCAGACGCCATTGGAAGAGACCATGGAGGCATTGAGCGAAGCGGTGCGCACCGGCAAGGTACGGTATATCGGTTTTTCGGAGTGGCCCATCGACCGCATCCAGGCGGCGCTGAAGCTTCCCGGGGTCGAGCGCTTCGTGTCGAGTCAACCGCAATATTCCCTGTTGCATCGCGACCCGGAGAAGGCACTGCTGTCGGTATGCGCGGCATCCGGAATTTCTCAGATCGTCTGGTCGCCCTTGGCGCAGGGGGTACTCACGGGTAAATACCTGCCCGGTGCCCCGCCGCCCGCCGACAGCCGCGCCGCGGATCAGTCGGCCGGCGGCTTCTTCAACGAGGCATGGCTGGCGCCGCCGGTGCTGGCAGCGGTGCAGGCACTGAAGCCTCTGGCCCAACAGGCGAACATGTCGCTGGCGCAATTTGCGCTGGCGTGGGTATTGCGACAACCCAACGTTGCTGCGGCGATCATCGGCGCATCGCGCCCGGAGCAGGTGGACGAAAATTGCGCGGCATCGGGGGCCCAGGTCAGCCCGGCGCTGTTCACGCAGGCTGAGCAGATTCTGGCGCAGGCCCTGCAGTCGTAGCTCAGGGCGATCGAAACCAGGGAATAAAGCGGCTGGTGGTGCGCTGATATTGGCGGTAGGCCTCACCGCGGGTTTCGAGCGAGTGCTTCTCGGTGAGTGGGATACCCGTGACATTGAGCAGGATGTGCAACATCAGCAGTGGGCACACTACCGTCAGCCAGCCATAAGGGAAACCGAGGGTGGCGATGAAGAATCCCCACCACACCAGTGACTCGAAGAAATAATTAGGATGGCGCGAGTAGCGCCATAGCCCGACGTTCACTACCGCCGCTTTGTTGGCGGGATTGCGCTTGAACCGCCGCGCCTGCCAGTCCGCGGTCGCCTCCCCTGCCGTGGCGCACAGCGCCAGCGCCAGGCCCGACAGTTCCCACCAGCCGAAACTCGGACGTCGACTGAGCGCCGCCATCGCGAATGGCAACGAGAACAGCACCGCGATCAGCGCCTGCAATTCGAAGAACAGCAGAAAGCTGCCCGGCCCGCGCCACTTCTCGCGCAAGCTGCGATACCGCGCGTCCTCTTCAGGGTGCTGTCGCCAGACCCGGATCAGGATGTAGAGCCCCAGCCGCAGGCTCCACGCCACACCAATCGTCGTGAACACCAGGGCAGGCACCGCATAGCCGTGCCCGAGCAGCGTATAGATCACTGCCAGTACCGCGATACTCAATGACCAGGCGGCATCCACAAATCCGTAGTTGTGCTTACGGACGCTGAGGAGCCAGACGCCCGCAAAGCCCAGTACAGCGACGCCGGCGCCGATCGCGAGCAATTGCATCATGCTGCAGGAATCGTACTCCCGAGCGTTGTTGTTGCATACCTCTGGATCGGAGGTATACAATGCATCTAGTAACGAGGCATAGGGGATTCTCGATGGCACGACCGCATTCATCCCTGGGCGCAGGCATCTCTGAACTGTTGATTCTCAAGCTCCTCGCTCGCCAGGAGATGTACGGCTACGAGCTGGCGAAATCAGTGCAGGCGAGCACCGGTCGGGCGATCACGCTGGGCGAAGGCGTTCTATATCCGCTGCTGCATGCTTTGGAGTTGCACGGCCTGCTGCGCTCTCGCCGCGACACCGTGGCGAGCCGCCCCCGCATTTACTACCGGGCAACCGCCAAGGGGCAAAAGCGTCTCGCGCAACTGATTGGGCAGTGGCAACGCACGCGGGAGGCTCTTGATGCAGCTCTCGGAGACCAAGCCTATGCGCAGTAAAGAACCGATGTGCGTCCAGGAGCAGCTGCTACGTGCCGGCATTGCACCCCGCTATGCCAAGCGCCTCGCCCTGGAATGGCAGTCGCACTTGGATTGTCTTACGGATGCGGGTATTGCCCTCGGTCAATCGTCCCAGGAAGCTCGCGAGGGCGCGCGGCGGCAGCTGGGTACTCCTGAAGCCTTAGTGGCGAAGGCATTGGAGCAACCCTCGCTGAAAGCCTGGGGCACGCGCTGGCCGTTGCTGATCTGTGGCGTGGCTCCCGCTTTGGGAGTTTGTGTCTCGTTCGTGTTCATTCTCCTGCTGGTTGATGGGAGCGTGAAAATCGATCACTTCTTTTATCCGGGCCAAGTACTGCTGCCTCGAGGTCGCTCGCCGGTGTTGGCAGGTTGGGTGGCGGTTCTTCTCTGGTTGGGTTTGTATGGCGCGCCGCTGGTATGGGCCTTGGCCACGGTTCGCTATGCTGGAAGTCGGCGATTGAGCCCATTCATACCGATTGTTGGCGTCGCACTCAGCACCGCGCTGGGCGCCATGACGAACATGCAGATCGAATGGCCCCGCCCCGGGCATCTGGGACAACTGGGAGCCGGGATTGGATTTGGCACAAATCCGGCGAACTTGAAGGCATTCGCGACGCGCTGGGTTCCCATGGTGGCATTGGCGCTTGCCATGTATTTCCTGATGGATCGCCGCATGCAGACGGAACCCGCAGCAAAACCAAAGAGATAGCCCCCCGAAAGAGATCGCCCGCGCCGATGTAGGAAAAGGCCTGCGAAAAGGCGAGAAACGCGCTAATAGCGCCCCTCGGACGCTCGCTGACGCTCCCCGCCGGGCGAAGCTGCTAAAGGGCGAGCTATGCAGTGCCTGCACCCATCGGCGCGCTCGAGATTTTACCTAGGCGTCCTCGGCTGATGAACTCCACCAGCTTTCCAATCGTCGGAATCGGTGCCTCGGCTGGCGGACTGGATGCCTTCCATAGCTTCTTTGCGAGCATGCCCCCCGATTGCGGTATGGCATTCGTCATGATCCTGCATCTGCCGGCCAACCGGAGAAGTTTGCTGCCGGAAATTCTCGCGCGCTGGACGTCCATGCGAGTGGTGGAGGGATTGGATGGCGCGCTGATCGAGCCCAACCGCGTCTACGTCCCGCCGCCGCATTCGATCGTCACGCTTAACAGCGGCCGGCTCATCGTACAGGTATCGGCGGCGGATGATCGTAAGGTAGCTCGGCCGATCGATGCCTTTTTCGGCGCGCTGGCCACCGCGTTGCGCGAGCAGGCCGTCGGCATCGTGCTCTCGGGCACGGGCAGTGACGGCGCACTGGGCCTGAAAGCCATCAAAGAATGCGGTGGACTGACGATCGCGCAGGGAACCGAGGGCAATGCGCCGCAATACGGCGAAATGCCTGCGGGCGCCATCGCTACCGGTTCGGTCGATCTGGTGCTGCCGATCGATGCGATTCCCGCCGAGCTCGTGCGATTGCGCGGCAGCCGCCTGGCCAAGCTTGAGGAAACCGGATGAATCAGAGCAAATCGAGGCCGCTCGCCTGCAGATCTGCTCGATCCTGCGATCCCAGCTGGGCCACGATTTTAGCGGTTATCGCGACAAAACTTTTCTTCGCCGTGTGCGTCGACGCATGCAAGTGGTCGGCGTGGATACGTTCGATGATTACGTCACCTGGCTCCACTCCCATGCGCCGGAAGTAGTACTTCTGTTTCGTGATCTGCTGATCCGCGTGACCAGCTTCTTTCGCGACAAGCACACATTCGATGCACTTGAACGAATAGTGGTTCCGCGGCTGTTCGCCGGCAAGGAGGCCGACGGCAGCGTCCGAATCTGGATTCCCGGCTGCGCCACCGGCGAAGAAGCCTATTCGCTGGCCATCCTCATGCATGAACACATGATGACGCTGCGCGGTGTGCCGAAGGTGCAGATCTTTGCCACGGACATTGATGAATCGGCGATCGCGACCGCACGCCTCGGACGTTACCCGGAAACTTTACTTGAGGGTCTCTCGTCCGAGCGGCGGGACCGGTATTTCATCAAGTCCCAGGGAAGTTACCTGGTGTCTAAGGACATTCGCGAGTTGTGCACATTCTCCTCGCACAACGTGGTACGTGATCCGCCCTTCTCCCGCATGGATCTGGTCTCGTGCCGCAATTTGCTGATCTACATGGACCCGGAATTGCAAGGTGCCGTGATTCCAATTTTTCACTACTCGCTGGTGCCACGGGGAATTCTCCTGTTAGGCGGCTCGGAATCCGCAGCACGGCACGAAAACCTGTTTACGCCCCTGGACAAGGGATCGCGCATCTTCGAGCGCTGCGATGTACGCAGCCCGTCGCTTAATTTAAATCTGAATCGACCCAATCTGAACGGCCATCGAGCGCTTCTGGAATCGCGGCCACCAGCTGGAATCAATCCACCGCCCGCGGATTATTCCGTTATGGCGGAAGAATCGCAGGTCGTTCAGGAGCCGCTGGCAAATCCCGAATTGCCGGCGGCCAAACCACCGGCCTCCAATGCGCCGCCCCTTAGATTCAGTCGCTTGCGGAATTTCTTCAAGACCAGGCCTTCGATCGGCTACCAACAGCGGCTGCATACCATGCAGGAACAATTCCAGGCGCTGGCCGAAGAGCATCAGACCGCCCTTGAGGAACTGCGCAGTACGAATGAGGAGCTGCACTCGGTCAACGAAGAGATGCAGTCGGCCAATGAGGAGCTCGAGACATCGAAGGAAGAACTTCAATCCGTCAATGAGGAACTCCATACCGTCAATTCGCGGTTGACTGAAAAGGTGGATGAGCTGGACGAGACCAACAGTGATTTGCGCAACTTGTTCGAAGGCACGGAAATCGCCACGATTTTCCTAGACCGCCAGCTCATCATTCGCAGCTTTACACCAGCCATCGCCACCCTCTACAACCTGATTCCGAGCGATCAGGGCCGCCCGTTGACGGATATCGTGACTAAGCTGGACTACGCCGGAATGCGCGCTGATGTGGCGCATGTTCTGGAAACACTGCAGCCGCTGGAACGCCAAGTGGCGCAAAAAGATCGGTCGGCGCATTTCATCATGCGGGTATTGCCGTATCGCGAACCTGATAGCACCGTGAGCGGAGTACTGGTCACGTTCGTCGATGTGACCAGCATTGTCGAAGCCGAAAGCGCATTGCGCGAGGCTGATGTGCGCAAGGATGTTTTTTTGGCGACGCTGTCGCACGAGTTGCGCAATCCTTTAGCGCCGATCCGCACCGCCGCTTTGATTCTGAATTCGCCGCGGCTTGCTCCTGAAGGGTTATCACGCGCGCAGGCAATTATCTCACGCCAAGTGATTCACATGAGTTCGCTTCTAGACGATCTCCTGGATGTGTCCCGCATCACCAGTGGCACATTTGCCCTCAAGCGGGAATACGTCGACGTTCAGACACTGCTGGACGCGGCCATCGAGGCCGTGCAACCTGCCATCGATGCCAAAGGTCACACACTGCGGGTGGAATCACTGGGAACGCCGGCCATGCTGGAAGTGGATCCGGTACGGATGACGCAGGTGATCAGCAATCTGCTCACCAACGCTGCTAAGTACACCCGGCCCGGCGGCACCATTACGCTCGGCACGCGGCTCGAGCCCGGCACTGTGGTCGTATTCGTACGTGACAGCGGCATTGGTCTTGCTCCGGAGGCACTGCAGAGTATTTTCAACATGTTCACCCGCATTCAGGGGGATATTGATCGCTCCGAAGGCGGTCTCGGAATCGGCCTGGCGCTCTCCAAGGGTCTGATTGAATTGCACCACGGAAAAATCGAGGTCCGTAGCGCGGGGCCCGGACAAGGAAGCGAATTCTGGTTTTCGATTCCCCGCTCACGGGAAATCGATGCTCCTAAGCCCATGGGCTCGCAATCCCTGAACGAGACACTGCATGTCACGCGCCGCGTCTTGATTGCGGACGACAATCGGGACGGGGCGGAGACCTTATCGATGTTCTTACAGATGGCTGGCCACGAACTCTTTCTTGCCCATACCGGCACCGAAGCATTGGAGATGGCCGCCCGCCAGCGCCCCGAAATCGGCATTCTGGATATCGGACTGCCGGACATGACCGGGTACGAGATTGCCAAGCGAATCCGTCAGGAGGCCTGGGGCTCGAACATGCTGTTAATCGCCGTCACGGGCTGGGGACAGGAGGAGGACAAGCGCGCCGCGCGCGTGGCGGGCTTCGATCACCACCTGACCAAACCGGTTGATCCGGCCCAACTCGAGCGATTGTTTGATGCCGAACGCGCGGCCGCGACTGGGGTTTAGTTTCGTCGTTCCGGCAGCGTCAATACGACGATGTGGAGCTCCAGGGCGAGCGGACTTGAGAGTCTGCGACGTTCTGGCGAAACGTGGTACTGCTTAAACGGAGCTTTGAATAGTCGAGTATCTATGCGACCGAAGCCAGACCCGGTGCCTCAAGCACTGGCTGCGGCGCCAGCGTGGCCCGGGTGCGGCCCTCAATTTTGGCTCGATAAAGCGCGGCGTCGGCGCGCGCGATAAGTTCGGCGGCGGTTTCGCCCGGCGCATATTGCGCGATGCCGAAGCTGCACGTGACCGATTTGACCTGGGGAAACTCCAGGCTCGCGATCGCATCTCGCAGCTTCTCGGCAAGCTGAAATGCCATCGCAGCGTCCGATCCTGGGGCGAGGATGAGGAACTCCTCTCCGCCCCAGCGGGCGAGCAGGTCGGTGCTGCGGATCAGATTCGGCACGAACCGCGAAAGCTGGATCAATACCTGGTCCCCGATCGGGTGCCCGTAGCTGTCGTTGACCTTTTTGAAATTATCGATGTCGAACAAAACCAGCGAAAGCGGCGTCTTGTAGCGGTGCACGCGCAGTATCTCGTCGTTCAACGTCGATCCCAGCTTGAGCCGGTTGTGCAGGCCAGTGAGCGGGTCGGTGGTCGCCTTTACACCCAGGGACTGTGCGAGCTCCTGCAGCTTTAGCCGGCTCTCCAGCTGAATCTGGTCATGGACCCAACGGCCCCTGCCCAGCAAGTAGATCAGGGCCATGATCGTGACGAGCAGGGTGATGACAATGCCCAGGAAGCGGGTCGCAAACAGCTCGCGAGTGGGTTTGAGGACCACCAGCGACCAGTCGCTGTGATCAGCAAAGCGGCGGGCCACATAATTCCGCTCGCCGTCGACCTTGGTCCAGGTCGCGTCGATGATGTCGCGTTCCAGCATTGGGCGCCCGTTCAGGGTGCCGAAGCGCAGCGACAGTTCTGTTCGCTTCGCCTCCGTCAGCGGCCAGAGAGTGCGGTGCACGGCACCCGGATTGTTGCTCATTGCGACCACGCCGTCGGGATCGATGAGAAAATACGGGCGATCGAAATGCCGCACATCCGCTGCGAATTTTTCCAGCGATTTAATCAGTACCGCAACACCGACGATGGTCCCATCATCAGCGCGGATCGGGCGGCTCGCCTGATAGGCCACCGCGCCTCGATCGCGATTGAATACGAATCGATAGTCGGGCGCCCCCGTCATCGATTTAGCGAACCACGGCGAGGACCTGTAATCCGGCGCCCCGGGACCAGCATCGCTGGGGTTGGAGGACGCGACGGCAGCTCCTGAGCTGTCCAATATGTAACCACTGCTGGCACCTGCTGCCTCGATATGCAGCTTTAGCATCGACCGGCCGATCTCGTCATCGTGCCGGTTACCGCTGGTGAGCAAAGGCAGCATGGACGGGGACTCGGCCAGCGCCATGACCGCGCCGTCAACGGTGGCTGTTTCGCCGGCAAGCCCGCTGGCAAGCAGATCGAGGTCGCTACGCCCTTCTCTCTGCACATTGTCTCGGTAAACGCCGCCAAGGTGTTCGGTCAACGCCCATCCGCACACGAGAGTGGCGCCCATGACAACAAACGTCCAGATGAAATGCTGGCGAACAAAGGCGGTGTAACGCGACGATCCGACCTCCGAGGCAAGCCGTTGGCCCCAGCTCGCCCATATTGAAAGAGAAATCCAGAAGGCGAGCAGCCCGCGCACGAGCTGGATCGGCATGCCCGTAAGCGCGAAGAACGCGCCATGATTGATGATGGTCGATGGCCAGAATGGCCCGGCCGGAACAATGATGCCGGCTGCGACGGCGTATACGCCGAATCCTGCGGCAGCGGAAAACAGGAAAGCCTTTGCGCCGCCTGCCATTATTCTGGCCTGGCGCGCGAGCACCAGGCTCGCGCTCACCGCGCTCACGAGGCCGATTGCATAGCGCGCTGCAATGCCGGCCCCGACGACGTCCGTGGCGAAGCCGACTAATACCACTAACAGCGCCAGCGGCACGTAGACCCAGCGGCCCGGAAGCACCAGACCCTGGCGAATGCCTTTCAGCCGGGCAAAATCCAATAGCAGAAAAAAGGAGCTGGCCATAAGCGCCACTCGCGTAACCGCAAATGCCGGAGTATCGCCAACGATCAGCGCCGTCAGATCCAGCCATTCGCCGATGCCATGGGCGAAGCCAAAGCCTCCCAGCATCGCCCACGCCTCGCCGCCGCCCTGGCTTCTCGCTACGGTCCAGCAGGTGGCGCCGAGCAGAATGAAGGCAAGACCGTAAAAGAACAGAATGAAATCGAGTTGGCTGCTGAGAAAGGCAGTCATGTCGTTCCCGTCGGGGCTTCCCCGCCATGATTAACCGGCGTCGCAAAACGGGGCGGAGTCAGTGTCTGGCGGCCACGCGCCAGCGTGG
>DASXLF010000641.1:0-1528 GCA_036496405.1 Steroidobacteraceae bacterium
CCGAGCGCCATCCGGATGCCAATCTCCTGCGTTCGCTGCGCCACCGAGTAGGCCATCAGGCCGTAAATCCCGATCGCAGCCAGCAGCAGCGCGGCGCAGCCGAAAATCGTCAGCACCAGCATGTTGAAGTTCTCGGCCGCCGTCGCTCGTGAGATGGTTTCTTCCATCGTGCGGACACGCGCCACCGGCAATCCGCTCGCTTCCCGCAGTTCCTTCTGAATCGCGGCACTCAGCGAGAGCGGCGGCACGCGGGTGCGCACTACCCAAGCTATGGGCGCGATCTGCGAGACCAAGGCGTTTTCGCCGTCGGTGATCTGGGCGGACAACACGTACATGTTGGCGCGCGGATCGCGGTTGAGGCCGCCATCGCGCACGTCGGCCACCACGCCGATGATCTGCCGCGGCAGTTCGGCCTGAAACGCCGGTCCGACACCATGGCCGATGACCAGGCGGTCGTTCAGCGGATCGCTTTTCGGCCAGAATTGCTTGGCCAGCGCCTGGTTGATGATGACCACGGGCGGGCCGCCGTCATCCTGCTCGACATAGCTGCGGCCGCGCAGGACCGGAATTTTGAAAGTCTCGAAATAGCCGGCGGAAACCATCGTCCAGCCCGCGCCTCCCTTTGAAGTAGGTCCGGCGGGACGCCCCGGGATTTCGAACGGCAGCCCGAAGCCGCCCTCCAGGGGCACGCAGCAGCTGGTTCCCGCCACCTCAACGCCCGGCAGCGCCCGAATCCGCCGCACGCCGTCGTGGACCAGCTGGGTCACGCCCGCCGGCTTTTCAAACTGCGGGCCGGTCAGCGACATCCGCATCGTCAGCACGTTGTGCGCATCGAAACCCGGATTCACCTGGCGGATGGCGACGAACGTACGAATCAGCAGGGCGGCCCCGACCAGCAGCACTAGCGCCAGGGCCATCTCCACAGTCACCAGCAGCGCGCGCGTTTTGTTGTGACGCAACCCGGTGCCGCTGCGGCCGCTGCTTTCCTTTAACGTGCTGTTCAAATCTGCACGCGACGATTGCAGCGCCGGAACCAGACCGAACAGAATGCCGGTGACGATCGAGAGGCCGAGCGTGAAACCCAGCACGCGCCAATCGAGACCGACGCTCGCTCCTTGCAGGCCGATACGCGGGATGTTCCCCGGACTCACGCTGAGAAGCGACCGAATCCCGGCGTATCCCGCAACCAGGCCCACAACGCCCCCGGCCAGCGACAGGATGACGCTTTCCGTCAGAAGCTGACGTACGATTCGTCCCCGGCCGGCACCCACGGCCGCCCGAATCGCGATCTCGCGCTTCCGCCCTGTGGCGCGGGCCAGCAGCAGGTTCGCTACGTTCGCGCAGGCAATCAGAAGCACGAAGCTGACCGCCCCAATTAAGATGAGCAGCGAGCTCTTCACGCCGCCTACCAGCGCTTCCTGCAGCGGCTGCACGCCGAACCCGATCTGCGGGAAATCGAACGGCACCGGATGCTTCGCCTTGTACGCCTGGTAGCTCGCCTGCAGTTGCGCGCCCGCGGCGGCCAGGC